>JAJRQU010000128.1 GCA_024280095.1 Alphaproteobacteria bacterium
CATGGCCCTTATGCTGAAGAACATTTCTGACGTACATGTAACCTCCTGTTCGTTTATTCGTGACCAAATCGGATTAAGTAGCCTATCAATAATGCAGGTCGCCTATTTATATAAGCTGAGCCACAAGCTGCTATCGTTATCTTATACAAAAAATATCAAGAAATATCAAATCTTCGGCAAAAAACATGTGGGCCTCTACTCTGGTTATGGAAACCGGCACTTAAATTTCTGAGTTTATTTCTGAATATTGGATAAAGGCCTTGTTTTTGCCGGAAAAACATTAGAAAACAAATGTTATGACAAAAGAAAACAGCTTCATATTTAAAACCTGCTCGTATGAACCGGAAAATCAAACGCTTCATTTAAAGTATGGCTATTCGTCGGGACATAGCTTCACGGAAATCATTTCTTTCCCCGGCGCGAAAAAAATCTTTTCGCGTGAAGAGCATAAGGCCTTGGATAAACTGGCCAAGGCGCTGCATCTGGCCGCAGGCATCAGCTACTATAAAGCCTATTGCCCCGCCAATATCATCGTGGAGAACCAACAGCTCAGTCAGCAGGAAGCCGATTTCTTCTATAAATTCTACTTAATGGGTCTCGGCGAGTTTTCAGTGGAAAACGATCTTGACCTTCAGGCCATCATCAATTTTCCCGTTACCGCAGAAAACGCCCCGGAGCCGAGCCCCCTCACCTTACCTGAAATGACAGTGGTTCCCATCGGCGGCGGCAAGGATTCGCTGGTCAGCCTGGAAATATTAAAATCGGAAATATTAAAGAATGCCGGCCAAGGTAGAAAAACAGATTTCCGGCCCATTGCCATCAATGCGGGCCCGCCTATTCTGGAGGTCATGGAGAGCGCAGAATGCCCTGACCCTATATTAATCCGCCGGAAAATTGACCCTGATCTTTTTCAACTTAATGAACAGGGGGCCTATAACGGGCATGTACCGATTACCGGCATATTATCCTTTATCATGGCCTTTGCCGCCGTTCTTTATGGCTATGATACTGTGGTCATGTCCAACGAACAGTCGGCCAATGAAGGCAACATGATGAAAAATGGCCTCGCCATAAATCATCAATATAGCAAGTCGCTGGAATTTGAGCGGGACTTTAGCCACCTGATGCATCAACATATTTTGACGGGCTTTCGATATTTCTCATTATTACGGCCCTTGTCAGAGACGGGCATTGCCGCCCTTTTTGCCCGCAATCCAAAATATTTTTCCAGCTTCAAGAGCTGCAATCGTAATTTTCATATAGCCGAAGGAGAGCGGAAATACGGCTGGTGCTGTGATTGCCCCAAATGCCGTTTTGTCTTTCTGGCCCTCGCGCCTTTTACAGGAAAGGCGGAAATACTCAAAATTTTTGGCAGAGATATGCTAAATGACCACAGCCAAATAAGGGGCTTTCAGGAATTGCTCGGCCTGAAGGGGCATAAACCCTTTGAATGTGTCGGCGAGATTAAGGAATGCCGCCTTCTGTTAAAAAGCCTTGCCCTGATGCCGGAATGGCAGGATGATCTTCTTATAATAGCTCTTGCCCCCCAGATTGAAGAGGCGGGATTAAGCCTTCAGGCCCTGACGGCTCAGGCGTTACAAAAACACCCTGACCATTATCTGCCTGACGATTTTGAGAGAATGCTTGATGAATTTATCGGATCTTGAAAATAAGAAAATAGCTGTTTGGGGTATGGGGAAAGAAGGCGCGGAGACCATCCGGTTTCTAAGGTCACATTTTCCGGGCAAGCCGCTGACCCTGATTGACCGTGACCTGATCAATCATAAAATGCCAAAAGATATATCAGATGACGGCCCTATGGATTTTATACGGGAAGATGATCTGGATAAAGGGGCGATCAATTTTGATGTGGTGATAAAATCACCCGGCATCAGCCTTTATCACCCCCGCGTCAAATATTTAAAGAATCATCATGTCACCGTGACCTCAGCCACCAATATTTGGTTTGCGCGGGCGCGGCGGGGCAAAGTGATCGCCATCACCGGAAGCAACGGCAAAAGTACAACATGCGCCCTGCTCGACCATATTTTAAAAGGCTTAGGCCAAACTGTCCAGCTGGGCGGCAATATTGGCAAGCCGCTGTTATCGCTTGAGGCAGATGCCGACTATTATATTGCCGAACTCAGCAGCTATCAAACGGCAGATATTTATTTTGCTCCGGGCCATGCGCCGGATATTACGGTTTTGCTCAATTTATTTCCCGAACATATCCAATGGCATCAAACGCACGCCCAATATTATGCCGATAAATATAATTTGATCCGGGCCGGTGCCGGCGCTATCATCCTCAACCATACGGATCCCCTAACCAAAGAAAAAAACCCGAAAATATCCGGGGCCCAATGGTTTAATGACCCCAAAGCCATTCACATTAAGGGCGGGCATATCCAGTTTGGCGAAAAACGATTGGGAAACTTAGCGGATGTCACGCTGCTGGGCCGTCATAATCATGAGAATATTTGCGCCGCTCTGACTATTTGTCATATATTGGGGTTTGATTTAACCGAATGTTTCAAGCTGGCAGCCACTTACCCGGGCTTGCCGCACCGTCTGGAGAGTCTGGGCCTCATCAAAGGACGGACATATATTAATGACAGCATATCCACCACGCCGGAGGCAACAATTGCGGCGCTTAAATGCTTTGAAGGACAGAATATAACCCTCTTGATAGGTGGGCAAGACCGGCAGCAAGATTTTATCAGGCTCGCCCTTTATATCAAAAAACATCCAGAGATTAATATCATCACGGCCTATGAAACCGGACCAAAGGTTTGCAGAGCTTTAGAAGCCAATGGCGTCACCTCATATGTGACAGAGGCCGCCGGGTTGGAGGACGGCGTTAAATGCGCCCAGAAAATCACCCCAAAGGGCGGCATCATTTTACTCAGCCCGGCAGCGCCAAGCTATGATGGTTTTAATAATTATGACCATAGGGGGGAGACCTTCAGGCTATTCAGCCAAAATACAATGTTATAAGCTTACCAGTTTATTAATATATTCGTTATAAAATGCCCAGAATACAAGCTCAGGATAAAATACAATATACCGTCGTAGATAGAGGTACCAGAAGTTGAGTTTTTCACGCGCTTTTTTTCCCGTTGCCGTTATGGTTCTGCTTGCCTTGATAGCTGTTATTATAAGCTTGGGCATGACGAACCGTGCCATTAAAAGCTCCAATCAAAAACTCTCCCTGCATTCTATGGATTTGCATTTTAATAATATACAGGATTTTCAGGAAACAATGGTTCTTGATTATTCGGAATGGGGCGACACTTTCACAAAATTGACGATGAATAATGATATTCAGTGGTTCAGTTATAGCATCGGCGGTGCCAACCTTATCAATAACAGAATTCATGGCATTGCCTATATCAAGAATGACGGCACATTATCGCAGCAGCATACCAGAAATGAAGATGTATCATTTCGCATATCTCAGGAAATTTTTCGTGAAGATTTTGAGAATATTAAAAAAGAAACCCTGGCCTTTAAAACTCTGGTTCCGCATACCGTTTCCTATTTCAAAATGATCAATAACGCCCCGACTTTAATTTCATTTGCGCCTATTACCCATCCGAACCCTGCCGCCTATCCGGACTTTAATCCGGACAACAGGGATTTTCTGGTTTTTTGGACAATGATGACCCCCGACCTTCTTGCCCGAACCAGCGAAAGACTTAATTTACAGAATTTAACCATAACATCTCAAGCCACGCCCTATAATTTTGCCTTTAAAGACAATCAGGGTAATATTGTCTCACAGTTAAGCTGGACCTTGAAAAAAGACGCCACCAACCCCTTGGCCCTGTCTTTTTATACAAGTATAGCCATGTTCTCATTATTGGTTATTGGAGGATTTCTGTCTTTCATACGCCTGACAGAATTAATCCACCAACTTAATGAGGCAAAATCAAGTGCGGAAAGAGGCCATAAAATAAAGTCCGAGTTCCTCGCAACCATGAGCCACGAACTTAGAACACCGCTTAATTCCATTATCGGTTTTTCTGATATATTGCAATCAACCCAGAAAGATTCCCTGACCGAGTCGCAATCAGAATATATCGGCCATATTCAAGCCAGCGGGAAACATCTGCTCAATATCATCAATGAAATACTTGATATGTCTAAAATTGAAGCCGGAAAATATGACCTGGCCGAAGAAGAAATGGATATAAAGCGCACCATTAACCAATCGATTATTTATCTGGAGAAAGCCGTCACAGATAAAAATATTACCCTGATCAAGAAAATACCCGAGAAGCTGAATGAATTCATGGGAGATGAAAAAGTCATCAAACAGCTTTTATTGAATTTATTGAGTAATTCCATAAAATTCACCCCTGAGGGCGGGCAGGTCACCATAGGCTGTTCAATTACGCCGGAAGGCTGCATGGAATTATATGTAGAAGATACGGGGATCGGCATATCACCCGAAAAACTTGACATTATCACCGAACCCTATTTGCAGGACCAAGACCATAAAACCCGCACCCACGAAGGAACCGGGCTTGGCCTTGCTATTACAAAGGCTTTTGTTGAAATGCACCAGGGCATTCTGGAAATTACCAGCGAGTTAAATGTAGGGACGCGCGTCACCATCACCTTCCCCGCATCCCGGGTGCTGCCTGATCTGATATAAAAGCCAGACAGGCCACGCTTCATTGAGAGAATATCCGATTTTTAATAAGTCCTTATGCCATCATCAATTCTTCACTTGACTTATTTCTATATTTCTGGAAATATAGAAATATGAATGAAACAACAATGACAAAAATAACGGTTACCATGCTCGCGGCGCTTGCCCATGAGACGAGACTTGCCCTATTCCGGCTCTTGATCCGCCGGGGCCCTGAGGGCTGCAAGGCCGGCGACATTGCCCGCGAGTTGGCGGTGCCAAATTCTACCTTGTCCTACCATTTAACAGAGCTGGAACAGGCAAGGCTTATCACATCCACAAAGCAGCAACGGCAAATCATATATGCTGCCAATATAGAAGCTCTGGAAGAGTTTTTATCTTTTCTGATTGAGGATTGTTGCCAGACCAGCGGCGATCCCTGTTTCTCCCTTTTAAATAAACGAAAAGACGAGCGCGTCACATGACATGCAAGGTCGCCATTAATGGCTTTGGTCGCATGGGCCGGTTGGCCTTGCGGGCCGCCTTTGATCATTTGAAATTTGGGCCGAAATTTGGGCCGAAATTTGGGCCGGAATTTGAATTTGTCCTGATTAACGACAATATGGGCACATCTGAGACAGCCGCCCATCTTCTGGAGTTCGACAGTATTCATGGCCGGTGGGATAAAGCCATAGAATATAACCAAGACGGCATTTTCATTGAGGGCCGGTTCATACCCGTCACGGGCGCCTCAAGAATAGAAGATATGGATTTAAACGGCGCCGATCTGGTTCTGGAATCTACCGGTGCCTTTCGAGACATGGCACAACTGACCAAATATCTGGAATTGGGCGCTGCCAAAGTTATTGTTGCCGCCCCGATCAAGGAAGGCGCGTTAAATATCGTGATGGGCGTTAATGATCACCTATATGACCCCGCCGTAAATCATATTGTCTCCAATGCCTCATGCACCACAAATTGCCTCGCGCCAGTGGTCAAGGTTATTCACGAACAACTTGGCCTTAAACATGGATCCATCACAACAATCCATGATGTGACCAATAGTCAGGTGGTGGTCGATGCCCCCCATAAGGATTTACGGCGGGCGCGATCATGCCTCGCGTCCCTGATCCCGACCAGTACGGGTTCCGCCACCGCCATCACGCTCATATATCCTGAGCTTAAAGGCAAATTAAATGGCATTGCCGTGCGGGTTCCCCTGCTGAACGCCTCCCTCACGGATTGTGTGTTTGAGGTAAAACGCAAAACAACGGCGCAGGAAGTCAACGCCTTTTTTGCCGAGGCTTCGAAAACATATTTAAAGGGCATCTTGGGATATGAGACCCGCCCGCTTGTCTCCGTGGATTATACCAATGACCCGCGTTCTGCCATCATTGACGGGCCATCAACGATGGTGGTGAATGACACCCAGATCAAAATCCTCGCATGGTATGACAATGAATGGGCCTATGTTTGCCGCATGGTGGAGCTTGCGCAGAAAATGGCCGATAGATTATAGATGACCATATGATCGAAAGACAAAATGCTCCGGCCCGAAAAATCTCCCAATATATTCTGGTCACCGCCGCCTATTGGGGTTTCACCCTTACAGACGGCGCATTGCGTATGCTTGTTCTATTGCATTTCCATATGCTTGGTTACTCTCCGATACAGCTGGCGTCTTTATTTATACTCTATGAGATATGCGGTATCGTTACCAATATAACGGGCGGGTGGCTCGGCAGCAGGATTGGCTTAAACAAAACCTTAATTCTGGGGCTTATGCTTCAGATATTAGCCATCCTGTCGCTGTCTTATTTACAAGAAGACTGGCCCCTTTCTTTTGCCGTGCCCTTTGTTATCGCCATACAGGGCCTATCCGGTATTGCGAAAGACCTGACGAAGATGAGCGCTAAAAGCTCGCTCAAACTGATCATGCCAAAAAATCAGAACCCCCTTCTTTTCAAGTGGGTTGCCCTGTTGACAGGATCAAAAAATGCCCTGAAGGGCATGGGCTTCTTTCTGGGCGGTCTGTTGCTTAGCCAAGCCGGCTTTAATATGGCATTATGGCTTTTGGCGGGGGGATTGACGCTAATCACCATACCCATGGTAGCTTACTTGTCCAGCGCCCTTGGCCGCGCCAAACAGAAAATCACGTTAACCGAGCTATTCTCCAAAAGCCCCTCAATAAACCGCCTGTCTGCCGCCCGGTTTTTTCTGTTTGGCGCGCGGGATATCTGGTTTGTCATTGCCCTGCCTCTGTTTCTCTATCAGGAAATAGGTCTCAGTTTTTCCAAGGTCGGCGGGCTTATGGCCCTCTGGATGATTGGGTACGGCCTGTGC
>JAJRQU010000129.1 GCA_024280095.1 Alphaproteobacteria bacterium
AAAAATTTATCACCAACGGAAAGCCATTCAAAGTAGCCATTACAGCCATCATGCGAAAGCTTATAACAATCGCAAATGCCCTCTTGAGAGATAATAGAAAATGGTCCAAAATTAATGCTTGATCAACACGGATACTCTAGCAGCATTATCCATCTGCTGAACGCTGCCTGCAATGGGGCGATGCCCCTGCCGAGTATGGCCCTCACAAAACCCTTTATACTTGGTTCATTCGTTGGAGCGAGGTGGGGGTCTTTGATCGGATATTCGCAGGGCTGGCAACGCAGCATGATGTGCAGGACCAGCTCCATATTGATGCCTGCCACCTGCGTATGTTTACACCGATAGCACTATTCTGCAGATAGGCTAAATTTATAAAGCCTGGCCGGTTTTGATGTTGAAAGAAAGAGTAAAAAAACAAGAGTATTCAGCAAAAGTAGTAGTAAAAAATACATATCTTCCGTCGAAAGTAATGGGGAAACCAGAGACCAACTTATTTCTGATTAAGTCTTTTTCTTATATCTTTACCTGTCTTAAAATCTATAATATTTTTTTCCGGTACTTAAACCACCGCCCCCGTGCGGGGATTGTGCTCCATACGTGCAGGGCGGTGTTTTATTGAAAAGGAGCCAGCCTCTTAACTCAACATGTCCACTGGATGACAGAGTATCGGAAATTTCTCCAAAAATAACATTTACAACTCTTTCAATATCACGCTGTGTGAGATGTGGGTTTTTGTCAGTCAAACGGGTAATCAATTCTGATTTAATCATATTACATTCCCTGCCCATTATTTGCCAACTATATAGCATATTTTCTGTTGGGCTCGCAAAAATTATCTAAGAGAAAAAGAGCTGTGGTTTTCTGTGTTGGTTTTACAGGGAAGAGAGAGATTTTTCCCGGCCATCGCGGAGAAGTTTAATGGCAATGAACAATCAACAAAAAGATCTGTATCAGGAAATTACCGATAAAATCATTGCAGAATTGGAGCAGGGAAGATTGCCTGGAGCCAACCTTGGGATTCCAGCCACGCGCTTGCACTGTAGGCCTGCCTGTTAATGCGTCCACACAGCGACATTATTTCGGCATCAATATTTTGATCCTGTGGGGCGGCTGTCTTTGACAGGGGCTTTACCTCACAAAGCTGGGGGACCTTCAAATAGGCCAGAGCCCTGGGCGGAACTGTTCGTAAGGGGGGGCATGGACAGATAGTCTGCTATGCCGACCACTTCACACCCCAGTCAGAACGTGAACAGGCAAGAGCGGAAGGCCGAGAAGCACAAGGTATAGCGTTCCTAAAACGTTACCGTGTAATTAATATGGATCAATGCGACGGCTTGCCGGGTGATATCGTCACCAATCCCCACCCTTTGCCCGGACGTGAAATCATACCGCGTGAGGAAAATATGGCCAAAGCAAGCGGTGCTGATATCCGCCATGGGGGCAAGGTTGGTAAGTGGAGAATGTTACAGGAAAACTATACTTATAAAGGGTAGAAAAATTTCTACCCTTTATCTTTATGATAAATACATTGCTACTTTAGAAGTTTATTTTAAGGGCCGCTCCCCATTCACGGGGACGGTTAAAATTGGCTTCGTGGAATCCGAGGCCAAAGTTCGAATCTCCGCTGGAAATGTATCTTTTATCTGTCAGGTTATCCACAAATAATCTGACATGCCAATCATCTCCGGCATGGTAATAAGTTACCGATGCATTAATAATATGATAGCCGGGCTGGGACAGAAAGGGGGAATTTTGCGCATCATTTTCGATCCGGGACTTATAGCTCCAGGCTGCCCTGAAGGCCAATTCGGCATCACCTGCCAATGGAACGGTATATTCTCCAGACGCATTGAGTGACCATTCCGGCGTATTGGCAATCTTTTTGTCTTTGGTAATTTGAATTACAGCGGGAAGGTCCGTATCAAAGGCGGGAACTTCGGTATATTTAGCATCGGTATATCCAAGCCCTGCTGTGAGTTCAAACTGTTCGGATACAAGGGCCGTTAATTCAACTTCTATGCCCTTTATTTCCGCTTTCCCGCCGTTGGTCGTTAGGGGGGCTCCAGCAACATAGGTGACAACTTGGATATCATCATATTTGGCGAAGAAACCAGCCGTATTCAGGCGTAACCTATTATCAAATAAATCCATTTTCAAGCCGACTTCCCAGCTTTTGACCGTTTCCGGTGTAAAGCGAATTGGCGCGGGTACGGGCAATAAATACCGAATGTTAAATCCACCGCTTTTGAAGCCCCGCGTATATGAAGCGTAGGTAAGGATATCTTCTGTTACGCGGTATTCAAGACTTACGCGTGGCGACCAGTTTGTGAAGGTTGCTTCATCTGCAACCGGCGGTATTAAGGCAACACTGTCACCGGGAGCCACCCCAAAGGCACCCGCGCCGACCGGGCCGACGGTCAATATTTGCAGGGGGTCATAGGCCTTTGTATCCCTCGAATATCGAATGCCGCCGGTGATACTGAATGTATCTGTGGCATCAAAAGTGGCCTGTGCAAAGCCGCCAAGGCTGTCATTATCCACAGTGGTTTTATTGAGAAGAACGCCAAATGTGGGTGGGAAAGATACGATGAGAAAATCTCTGCCTTTCTCATTGAAATAATAGGCTCCGGCGGTATAT
The DNA here is from genome assembly GCA_024280095.1 of Alphaproteobacteria bacterium. Classification (GTDB taxonomy): domain Bacteria; phylum Pseudomonadota; class Alphaproteobacteria; order Sphingomonadales; family Emcibacteraceae; genus Paremcibacter. The sequence goes on from JAJRQU010000129.1 coordinate 2,639, forward strand.
TTCAGTTGACCATCCATTCCTGTCCCGATGATTTGAAGCTCCTGGGAAAATTGTTGATGGTAATAGTCAAAATTCTCCGTTTGGGTGATCTGGGCGGGCGAACCATCTGCATCTCGGTTAAAGAAACCCGAAGTCTCCCGATATGCTGTGATGGATTTCAGGGTCGTGTTGTCATTAACGTCCCATTCCGCTGTCAGGCTAGCTCCCCATATGTCCAGTTCGGTACCATTCGGGCCGGTGGCATTAGTCGTGTCAATGTCAGATGTTCCGAAATTAGCTATTGTAAAGGGCAATAGCGCACCGCCTGAAATCGGCACATCAACATTATTCCATACCCAACTTAATGAAGGTGCGCCGGGCCGGGCCAATGGCACGCCGTTCGGGCCGATGCTGCCCGGTGCGGCGGGGGCCGCCTCGGTAATGCCAACCAGTGTGGAGGCGGCATTCTGTTCCCTGATCCGGCTGCTATCCACATTTAAGGTCAATCGAAAGTTGTCACTCGCCTTGTAAAGGGCGGTAAAACGCACCGCATCGCGGTTTTCATCACCAAGTTGTCTATTGTCCTGTAAACCGCGAACATAACCATCCCGGTTTTTAGAAGAAAAGGCAACACGGGTCAGAAGTTTTTCGGAGATGGGCACATCAACGCTTAGCCGAATATCCCGCCTGTTGCCACTACCCACGGTAATTTCGCCATTTCCGGTGAATTCTTCCGCGGGTTTCTTGGAGATAATACTGATAGCGCCGCCAATAGTGTTTCGCCCGAAAAGGGTGCCTTGAGGCCCGCGCAGTATTTCAATGCGTTCCACATCCAGAACATCAAGCACGCCGCCTATTGAGCGGGAGGAATAGACCCCATCAATATAAGTACCAACGCCGGGGTCGGTGGCAAGGGAAAAGTCTGTTTGCCCAACACCGCGAATGAAAACAACGGCCCCTGAAGACACGCCGCTAACGGGCGATGTCGCATCGAAGACCATATTAGGGGTGGCATTTGCCAATTGTGAGATATTGCTGTACCCCATTTTTTCAATTTTGCTGCCGGAGAATGCCGAGATGGCAATAGGGGTTTCCTGAAGGTTTTCACTGCGCTTTTGTGCCGTAACCGTAATTTCTTCTAAAACCAGAGTGTCCTTTTCATCGGCCAATGAATTGGCTGGTATGGCTAATAAAGACATCAGGGCAAGAGTTGAAAATCCATTTTTTGATTTGGGTGTATTTTTGAATTGTATCATTATTATTTCCTCACTAAAAAGTATCTCCCAATTTATGTGAGTTTAAAATATTAATGATATTTGAACTTGCCTGTTACGGAACAATAAGTTGTTTAGCGGGCAGTATGCATTTTGCGATATTCCCTGGGGGAGCAGGCATATTTTGCTTTGAAGCTGCGGCTGAAATGTGACATGTCATTAAACCCCCATTTAAAAGCAATTTCAGAAATAGTCAATCCGGTGAGAAGGGAATTGGTCATGTCTTCCCGACTTTTTTCCAGACGTTTGTCATAAAGCCATCTGGATACAGAATGACCATCTTCAGCAAATATTTTACTCAGGTAACGGGTGCTAATACCAAACTCGTCCGCAATTATTTTGGGTGTGAGGTTATAATCTGTCAGATTATTCTGAATATAATCTTTTATCATGAGTAGCCGAGTATGCCGCGTTGTGGACATATTTCGGGCAATATCAAGGTTATTATTTTGGAAGTTAGCCCCCAATAATTCCATGAGACTTCGTGATAAAATATCCTGCTGTTCTGAACAAAGACTTGTGCCTTCTTGACAAACATTTTGAATCATCCTGCCCGTGATCAGGCCGCAACCGGACGTATGATCAAGCGTCAAAGCGGTTAATTTTTCCGGCACACCAAGGTATTTTTTGGCAAGAAAACGGGGTATTTTCATAACAATTTGTGAAAAGTCATTGTCGAAATACAGCTCATACTGTTTTGTTGTATCATATAATGCCATATCGCCAGTTTTTAAGATTGCCTGACGATCATGTTGGCGTACGATTCCCTGTCCTGCTACTTGCAGGCTCAGGAGGAAGACATCAGAATAAGATTTTTTAATCCGCGATTGCGACCGTAATACATGTTGTTTTGAGGACGTCACGGTAGAGAATTTTATCTGGCTAAAATCATGTGTTTTGATATGACCAAAGAATTCTTTGTCTTCACTGATATCAGCACAATCCAGTTCAACAAAAGAACGACAGATAGCATCACGCCAATAATCAGCACGATCCGTTTTTCTAATATTATCTGTCGTAATCAAATTTGGCATCTATATCCCATTATATCCCATGAATTCGCTCAATAACACAAGATATTATAGGCTCTATTCTTAAAATCTGTCAAATTTACTTCTGGCAAACAGCTTTCCAGAATAGAATTTGTTCCCTAAAGGTCAAGTTTATCAGCGTTATTCAGAATATCCTTTATCAAAGTGCTCAATTGTAAAGAAAAGGATATCCTGTGAATAAATTCATCTACAAAGTGGCTGCTGTGCAAGCAGCACCTGTTTATCATGATTTAAAAGGGACTGTCGAAAAGACCGTAATGTTGATTAAAGAAGCCGCCATCAATGGAGCAGCTTTAATAGCTTTTCCCGAGACATGGATTCCGGGGTACCCCTATTGGGCATGGTTGGACTCTCCAGCCTGGGGAATGCAGTTTGTACAGGCCTATCATGAAAATTCTCTTGTAATGGGTAGTGAGGAATGTGAAGTAATTCAAGAAGCCGCCCGCGCAAATAACATTTATGTTTCTTTAGGCTATAGCGAACGAGATGGTGGCAGCCTCTACATGGGGCAGAACCTGATCGGGCCGGATGGAAAGGTTATTTTCACCCGCCGGAAACTTAAACCCACATTTGTCGAAAGAATAATTTTTGGGGAAGGAGATGGCAGTGATTTTAAAGTTGCCAAAACAGATATTGGCAATATTGGCGCTTTATGTTGTTGGGAACATTTACAACCGCTCAATCGTTATGCCATGTTTGGATATCATGAACAGGTGCATATTGCAGCATGGCCGGGTTTTAGTCTTTATGAGGGCATGGCATATGCGTTAGGGCCGGAAGTTAATAATGCAGCATCAATGATGTATGCTGTGGAGGGACAGTGTTTTGTATTGGCACCCTGTTGCATAGTATCCAAAGAGATTTTGGATATGTTGGTGGCGGATGATCCGCAAAAGGCCGCTATGTTAAAAGAGGGCGGCGGGGCTGCACGGATATATGGACCGGATGGACAGATGTTATGTGAACCGCTTGCTCCCGATGAAGAGGGCCTGTTATATGCAGATATTGATCTTGGGTTGATTTCACTGGCCAAGGCGGCGGCTGACCCGGTGGGGCATTACTCCCGGCCTGATGTCACCCGGCTCGTGCTGGATACCAGGCCCCAAAGGCCCATTGAACTTATTCAGGATGATGTGAGTAATATTGATAACAGCGACGAAACAGTAGAAAATGACGTGCCGTAACGAAGGGAAAAAACATGTCAAAAAATATGCCTGAGAATTGGGAACCTCCCTATCCATCCTGGTCAGCGGATTTTACGCAAGGCAATGACCATTTTGTGGTTGTCTATTATGGTTTGCAATATAGGCAGGCAGGCATGTCTGACGATATTGATCAATTTACAAGTATTTTTGACAAATCCTGCTCAGATGATTACGCACCTCAAAATGTGGAAAGGGGCACTGTGACAGATGCCGAAGGATATAGAAATGATATTCTGGTATGCTATTGGCCCAATCACACCCTATTTCAGAAATGGCAAAATCAATCTGCATTTTCACTTTGGCTTGAACAAGAAGAGAGAGAACAGAGTGATGTGGGTTTCTGGATTGAACGCCATATTGTTCCTTTAAAAAAATTTGAAACACTTTTTTCCACAACCGATGCCGTCGGTGCAGCAACACTTGCCAATAATGAAATGGTGGGACCTATTAAAGAACATGCCTATTGGGGCGGCATGAGGGATCGCATTCCTTTGTCAAATAAGGATGCGTTTCAAGCAGAGGATAAGAAGATTGATCAGGATAGCACAGCTTCAAAAGGTCGGCGGGTGATGCTAAATGCCCCGGAAAATCTTTGTATTATTCGATCCGGCCAGAATTGGGCACTCTGCAAAGATGAAGAGCGTGAAACTTATTTAAATCTGGTTCATCCGGTTTTGAGGGAAGGCATGGATTATTTGCGGGATAATCCCATCAATAGCGGTTGTCTAAGCTGCCGGTTTGTAACTGAAACGGATCAGGATAATAATGAGGTTCAGCGTAGTTTCGGATTGGTTTATTTTGCCTCAATGAAACATCTTGAAGACTGGTCGAAAAGTCACCCCACTCATCTTAAAATTTTCCAGAATTTCCATCAACTGGTTGAGAAATTTAATTTTGAACTGGATTTACGCCTGTGGCATGAAGTTGCCATTTTGACCAAGGAAAATTCTAATTTTGAATATATTAACTGCCACGATAAAACAGGTATATTGTCCTCTTGATTTTTAATTCGTAATTTCAGTATTTTGTTTTGAATATGATGAATATCAACGTTCTGATCACTCCAGAGATAAGTTGATAAGGGATTCACCATACTGTCTTTCCTCATCTGACAGTTATGACTCTTTGAATTGTCCCGAGTTTCTTAGACACCTTTCAGGTTACGTTGTTATCCGCCAAGTCAACTTCCGTTTAGCTCCTGCCCCCGCAACTACGGTGGCAGTGTCTATCCATTCAGCATAGACGCTTGCTATAAAAAGTGATTAGTACCGCTGGTGTCACGCAAGTGGCACGCGACTCATGCATATTATCCCGGTTCTCTGCACACTCAAGTTCACGGATGTCTGCCAATGCCTACTCAAATCATTGAAGTTACTCACCTTCGCTTTCGTTGACATCGAAGGGGTGGCGTAATTTTTTTATATTTTGTGGCGAATTTTCTGGTAGTGCAGAATAATATTCTGGCACAGATAGGTTGTTCTGTGCTACAATATCACCGCTTCAGTGGACTAGTTTCGCACCGCCGCTTACAGTATCTGAAACCGGGCTAATTGCTTACCGTTATCCCGGCCATAATAAACACCCGTGGTCCATTCCAGACTATCCTGAGCCCCGGAAAATCTGAGTTCTGTGGAAAACTGGTCAGAATCTTCGGCTGTTCCAAGCCCAAATTCAGCGCCGCGATTATCAACGGCATCCGCCGCCGCTATTTCTTCCGGAGTAGCGCCATCATTGTTGTCAAAGAAGCAATCCTCGATATTTCGGTATGATGTGACATTCGTAAAAGTCATCCAGTCAAGGTCGACATTAAGTTCGGTCCGCACGCCATAAAGTTTTCTCTTGGCGAAGCCAACATCGTCATCAAGAGAAACGCGAGGGTCATTGGTGCTGTTTTCAACGATCTGATTTCATGTTGCTTCACGCGATCCGCCTGGTGTCCCTCCGAGAATTTGGTAGTTCCGGCCATTATTGTCATCTCTGATATAGTCGGAAATAACGCCAAAGCTTGTCCGTTCTGAAACGTCCAGTTCAGCAGAATAACGCAACCCGATACGGTTAAGATTTTCCAGATTATCGCCTGTGATCGCATTTGTGGCATAGCCATCTAATAGATTGGCACTCCCCGCCAATCGTTGACGGAAGTTATTCATGCCAAACTCCCTCGGTTGTCCGCTTATCTCGGTCATCAGAACATCATCGGCACCGAGGTGTATCTCAAGGCCACACCTCAGCTGCTCGCATTGGCCAGTAATCGCTTCAAGCACCTCCTGCGCAACGATCTGGATCACGCGCTGCAATACACGCAGGTTCTAGCGTTGCCGTCGAAAAGGTCGCGTCTGAGAAAGCCAGCTACCTATCTTGAAGCCGAGGACGTCCGCGCCATCATTGCAAACCCGGATCGGCGTAGCCAAGACGGGTGGCGCGACTACACGCTACTGCTGTTTCTTTATAACTGTGGCGCTCGCGTGAGCGAGGCAACCGGCATGTTGTGGGACGATCTTCAGTTGACACCGCCTCGTCAGGTTCGTTTGCACGGTAAAGGCCGCAAGGAACGGCTCGTCCCTTTGTGGCACGAGACAGCCAATGCCTTGCTCCGGTTGCGCGGCATGGCCACAAGCATGGATCGTCGACATGTATTCGCAAATCGCTATGGGCAGCCGCTAACGCGTGACGGGGTCGCTTATATCCTGACCAAACATGTAACGGCGGCGGCGGCCGATAGGCCAAGGCTAGCGCGAGAACGCGTCACTCCGCATGTGCTGAGGCACAGCTGTGCCGTCGCGCTGCTACAGTCGGGGACAGATGTGACTGTGATCCGCGATTATCTAGGCCATTCAAGCGTGGCGACCACAAGCCGTTACATTTCGACTAACCTGAAGATGAAGCAAGACGCCCTGCAGAACTTCTGGAAACACGCCGGTATCGAGCCAACCAATACCAAACCATGGAAGCCAAAGCCAGACCTTCTTGCTTTCCTGCAATCACTCTGATTTTATCACGAGATATAGCAATGTCTTTTCGGCGGTTAGCTTGAGGTAGGGGTACCAATATCCAGATAAAACTGAAGTCTGGATAATGGGCCCAGCAGTAGGCAAGCTGGAGAGCACCGCCTTTTCTGTCCGATCTGGTCAGGCGGTTATAACCCGCATAGCCATCCACCTGCAGAATACCGCAAAAGCCTTCCGCATGTTTTCCACTCCGTCCCGGGGCATAAAAATACGCCACCGCCGGAGGGTCTTCTCCTTCTCCCCCAGAATCTGGCCCGGAACGCCAGGGCCGGTCATCGCGGGCCAATGCCCATAAATAACCAGTTTTTGCCAGATTATATTATTGGCCCCGCCCCGGATCAAGAACCGGAGCCGTCGTCTCATCCATGAATAATTTTGAAGATGTCTTTATATGCGCCGCCAAAGCATCAAACACAGGCGTTAAGGCATAGGCGGCGGTCCGGTTTGGCTTGAGTTCCGAGCAGGAACAGGCCATGCAGGCGGGGTTATCGGGCAAGCGCCTGGTGGTAATCCGGGGCCGTGCCGGAACGGGTAAAAGCTTCATGCTGAATGGTTTGCGGGACGGCTTTGAAAAATCATCCACGGTACACAGTTTTTTATGGCGGGCGAAACAGGGTAAACTTGCCTTGAAAGAGGGGGCGCGGCTGGTGGTGGATGAGGCGGCTATGTTGGATAGTGGCACGATGAAGTCGCTTATACACAGCGGGTCGGGGTTATATTGGTGGGTGATGATGGTCAGTTGGCGGCCATTGAGCGGGGCGGATTATTCCGGGATATTGCAAAACTGGCGGGTGCGGTTGAGATCAAAGAGGTGAGGCGGCAGGGTCAGAATTGGGCGCGGGAGGCCACCGAAGCCCTGGCCCGGGGCGACCTTGAAGAGGCCATATCTGCCTATGATGACCGGAAATTGACCAGTCTGGGGCTTGAACTGGTCGACAAGTCAGATGGCAAGCTTGATTTTGATCTGGGCAAAATCAAGCTTGCTGAACTTATTGAGGGTAGTGGGGATCACAAGATTAGTCCGCTAGGGGTTAATGATATATTTGATGAGAATAAAGCCCGTTTGATTTACTATAAGCGTGTTGATCCCCGCGAACATGCCTTTGCTGATCTTCGCAGTGATCTTGCGGCGGCAGAGATTATGCGCAATGAGGCCGCGCAGAAAATTGCCCGTGAGCGGGGGACAATGCGGGACGTGAAACTTCACCTGTCGACGGCCCGGCGGTCTTTTGCCAAAGATTTTGCCAAGTCACACCGTTACCTCACGCGGGCCGCCAAACTCGTCACAGGTTACGGCAGGGGAATGTGACGAGTTTGGCGGCCCCATTGGGGTAGTTAATATTGACATATATAGGACAATGGGGTATGTATTACTATGGATAATTTGGAACAAGGCTTAATTACGGTTGCAGAAACACAGTCTTTCATCACCAAAGCCAAGAGGGTAATGACGGAAGAAGAAAGAGAAGATTTAATTGTCTTTTTATCTCAGAACCCTCTTTCTGGAACCATTATTTCTAATACGGGTGGCGTTCGAAAAGTACGGTTTGGACGGAAAGGCCAAGGTAAAAGTGGTGGTTTCCGGGTGATATATTATTTTTATACGACTAAAAACCCAATTTATATTCTTACGGTTTTTGCCAAGAATGAAAAGGATAATATTACGGATGCAGAAAAAAAAGAAATTTCTGCTCTTGTTCATATATTAAAAGGCTGTTTTAGGAAAGGTATGTGAAAATGAGTATTGGTAAAGATATAATTGCCGGATTGACGGATGCTATTGATCACGCTCAAGGCTTGACTAATAACGTTGTTGTTCATCATGTTGTTGATGTTGCTGATTTAAGACATGAACTTGATTTGACGCAGGCCGAGTTCTCCAGCACATATCATATACCTCTCTCAACCCTTCAAAAATGGGAAGCCGGAACGAGAGTACCAAAGGGGGCTTCAATGGCTTATTTATATGCGATTAAGAAAAAGCCCCATATTGTAAAAAGCATTTTTCAGGAAGCTGGTTAATCTTGTAGAAAATTAATGGGGCAGATTAACAGCGCGGATTATGGGAAGGTTATAGAGCCTGGCAAGGGCTTTGGCATTAAAGCTTTGAAAGCCCCATATTCTGGATTTACTGTTTGCCCATCCATGATTGGATGCGCTGAGGATTATTTCCGGTCTGGATATGGCCGAAACCAGCATGGGCCAGGGAATCAATTCTTCCCAGCAAATCAGCAGAGCGGTTTTTTTGCCTTGAATGGTTCTCATGCCGAAGCGAAACCAGTGGGCTTTAAATACCGTAGTGGGCCTGAGATTCCACATAACCAACGGCACGGGCTGTCGCGCTTGATAGCTTTGCAGATCCTCACCGAGGATGAGCAAGCTATTCTCAAGCTCATTGTTCTTTTGAGAGACAAGGCCGATCAGAAGAGTGGCGTTATGACGTCTTGCGCGGGCAGTCAGCAAATCCAGTTGACAGGGCCCAAGGCCGGGACTGTTAAGCTCGAGAATGGTTTCCGGGGTAATGATAACCTTCGCGCCTTTTATGAGCTGGTCGGTAATCTTGTCTCTGATAAAGGTCGCCCGTTTGTTTCTTTCGGCTATGGGATCATCATAAAAATCCTTGAAATCAGTGTTGAGGGCGTGCCAATCCTGAGGCGGCGAGGGGGCTTTGTAGGACAGATTGGTAGCTGTAATAATTGTCAGCGTGATCAGAATAAAGATAGCTTGATATATTTTGGTCAATTGAACAGATATGACGATAATGGCCGTGATCAGCACAAGACCAAGAATGCCCTCGCCCGGGAAGAGATAGCCTGCCGTCATAAAGGGAGAAGGGATTGCGATTGTGCCCACTGGCGGCAGGATCGCCACAAAACTGGTCAAAATACGAGCCTTTCCCTTGCCGGAGATTATAGCCAGAGCGCACATTGATCATGCCAAGCAGAAGCCAGGCAGTGAATTGCTGGAAAATGGCCTGTTCTCCCAAGATATCCTTTACAGGCTCAATGGCAAGGGTGCTTGCACCGAAGGCATAGGTTATAGTTATTAATCGGGTTTTCCAGTTAATTACCGGGGCATATGCACTGGTTAGATCATTTTCATTGAATTATGAATCGAAAGGGGATTCCTATTTTTGTTGAAATGTGATTCACTGTTTGGAGTATAAACAGTGAAGGATTCAATATGGGCAAGTTTTATTCGGTTGATTTGCGAGAGCGGATTGTTATG
>JAJRQU010000130.1 GCA_024280095.1 Alphaproteobacteria bacterium
CCAAAATGCCCGTGCGCAAGGTGGATACGACCGGCGCGTGATTAATCAACACACCAAAATCGCCTTCTACCCCCGGCACAACAACCATATCCACATCCGTGGACATAAGAAGTCTTTCCGGCGAAACGAGTTCGAAATGTAATTTATCTGCCATTAGGGTACCTTTAGCTATATTTAAGCTGCTTCTGCAGCCATTTTCTGGGCTTTGGCCACAACATCTTCAATGCCGCCAACCATGAGGAATGCCGCTTCGGGCAGATCATCATACTTACCTTCAAGAATTTCCTTGAAGCTTTTGACCGTATCTTCCAATTGAACAAATTTACCCGGCATGTTGGTGAAAACTTCGGCCACATGGAAAGGCTGTGACATGAAGCGTTCAATCTTACGGGCGCGTCCCACGACAATTTTATCGTCTTCGGACAGTTCATCCATGCCCAGAATGGCAATGATGTCTTGCAATGATTTATATTTCTGCAAAATTTCCTGTACTTGACGAGCCACCGTATAATGCTCTTCCCCCACAACATCAGCCGTCAGAATACGCGATGTTGAATCAAGCGGATCAACCGCCGGATAAATGCCTTTTTCCGAAATAGCCCGGTTAAGAACCGTCGTCGCATCCAAATGGGCAAAGGAGGCCGCAGGGGCGGGATCGGTCAAATCATCGGCCGGCACATAAATCGCCTGCACAGATGTAATCGAGCCTTTATTGGTTGACGTAATACGTTCTTGCAGCGTTCCCATGTCCGTCGCAAGCGTTGGCTGATAGCCCACAGCAGAAGGAATACGGCCCAAAAGAGCGGAAACCTCGGCACCGGCCTGAGTGAAGCGGAAGATATTATCCACAAAGAACAACACATCCTGTCCTTCCTGATCGCGGAAATATTCCGCAACAGTCAGTCCGGTAAGGGCCACACGCGCACGCGCGCCGGGAGGCTCATTCATCTGACCGTAAACCAGAGCCACTTTTGATTTGTCGCCGTCAAGATCAATAACATTTGAATCAATCATTTCATGATAAAGGTCGTTGCCCTCACGGGTACGTTCCCCAACACCGGCAAACACAGAGTAACCCCCGTGGCCTTTGGCGATGTTATTGATCAATTCCATAATCAAAACTGTTTTACCAACGCCCGCGCCGCCGAACAGGCCAATCTTGCCGCCCTTTGAATAAGGCGCGAGCAGGTCAACAACTTTAATGCCTGTCACAAGAATTTCTGACTCGGTTGACTGATCCGCAAAGGCCGGCGCGTCCGCATGAATAGGCGCACGTTGTTTTTCACCGATCGGGCCACGTTCATCAATTGGCTCCCCGATCACATTCATGATCCGGCCCAATGTTTCCGGCCCAACAGGAACAAGAATCTGGCTTCCGGTATCCGTAACAATATTGCCCCGAACCAAACCATCTGTTGAATCCATCGCAATTGTACGAACTTCATTTTCACCAAGATGCTGCGCCACCTCAAGAACAAGGCGGTTGCCATTGTTGTCGGTTTCAAGCGCAGACAGAATAGCGGGCAATTCGCCGTCGAATTTTACGTCAACTACGGCACCGATAATCTGGCTAACACGACCAATAGACTTTGCTGTCATTTTATTTCTACTCTCGTTTTCATATCATCTTATAAATTTGGCATCTTATAAATTTAGCAGACAAAGACGCCAAATATTACCTCATCAGAGCGCTTCCGCGCCTGAAATAATTTCAATCAATTCATTTGTAATTACCGCCTGACGGGTACGGTTATACGTCGTCCTCAGAGCGTCAATCATATCACCGGCATTACGGGTTGCACTGTCCATGGCGGTCATGCGTGACCCCTGTTCACTGGCGGCATTTTCAAGTAAAGACCGGAAAATCTGAACGCCGAGATTACGGGGCAACAAGGCTTCCAATATTTCTGTTTCATCCGGTTCATAATCATACGCCGCGCCGCCGAGATCCACAACATTATCCGCGTTATAGGACGCCGGAATCATCTGCTGCGCCGTGACAATCTGCGTCAATGCAGACTGGAATTTGGCATAGAACAAAGTACATACGTCAAATTCGCCGTTGTCATAAGCCGACAATAAATAATCTGTAATGGGCGCTGCATCACCATAAGATAACCGCTTCACATGAGACATATCAAAATGCTTCACCATGCGGCTGCTATAATTGCGGCGTATAGAGGCTGCGCCTTTTTTACCGATGGTCACGATTTTGACGTCTTTTCCTTCGGCAATAAGTTCGGCAATTTTCAGGCGTGCGCCTTTAACGATATTGGTATTAAACCCCCCGCAAAGCCCGCGTTCAGACGTTGCGACAACAACAAGATGAACATGGTCCTTACCGGTTCCCGCCAAAAGCTTTGGCCCGCCAACCTGTCCAACCATACTAGACGCCAATGACGCCAGAACGCTTTCCATACGCTCGGCATAGGGCCGGGCCGCCTCGGCAGCGTCCTGCGCGCGCCGCAGCTTTGAGGCTGCAACCATCTTCATGGCCTTCGTGATCTTTTGCGTGGATTGCACGCTTGTGATCCGGTTTCTGAGGTCTTTAAGGTTAGCCATACTAAGCTTTTCCTAAGTTACTTGGTCCAAAACCAACTTAAATAAAGGTCTTTACGAGATTGCCAAGGATATCCTTCAGCTTGGCTTCGGTTTCACTGGAAACCTTACCTTCATTGCTGATCGCATCCAAAACAGCCTTATGCTGAGAATGCATTTCGGCAATGAGCGTTTCTTCAAAACGGCCAACAGCAGACACTTCAATCTTGTCAAGATAACCATTCACGCCTGAGAAGATGGACACCACCTGCTCGGCCACGGACATCGGCGCATATTGCGCCTGCTTAAGCAATTCAGTCAGGCGCGCGCCCCGATTCAGTAATTGCTGGGTTGACGCATCAAGATCAGAACCAAACTGGGCAAAGGCCGCCATTTCGCGGTATTGCGCCAATTCCAGCTTAATGGAGCCAGAAACCTGCTTCATGGCCTTGACCTGTGCCGCCGAACCCACGCGGGACACACTCAGGCCCACATTGATGGCCGGGCGGATACCCTGATAGAATAATTCCGTTTCCAGGAATATCTGACCATCTGTAATAGAAATCACATTGGTCGGAATATAAGCGGACACATCACCGGCCTGCGTCTCAATGATTGGCAGCGCCGTTAAAGACCCATTGCCGTTAGCGTCATTCATTTTCGCCGCACGCTCAAGCAGGCGGGAATGAAGATAAAATACGTCACCCGGATAAGCTTCACGGCCCGGCGGGCGGCGAAGAAGCAAGGACATCTGACGATAGGCCACCGCCTGTTTGGACAGATCATCATGCACGATGACGGCATGCATGCCGCCGTCGCGGAAAAATTCGCCCATTGCGGTACCGGTATAGGGGGCCAAAAACTGCAAAGGTGCCGGCTCGGAAGCGGTTGCCGCCACAACGATGGTATATTCCATCGCGCCGCGCTCTTCCAGCGTTTTCACAATCTGCGCAACCGTTGACCGCTTTTGACCGATGGCAACATAGATACAATAAAGCTTTTTGCTTTCATCATCACCGGCATTAATAAGTTTCTGATTCAAGATTGTATCAATCGCCACCGCTGTTTTACCGGTCTGGCGATCGCCAATGATCAATTCGCGCTGTCCGCGCCCAATTGGCACAAGGCTGTCAATGGCCTTAAGGCCGGTCTGCACAGGCTCATGAACTGATTTACGCGGGATAATGCCCGGGGCCTTCACTTCTACGCGGGTACGCGTCACATCCGTAAGCGGGCCTTTGCCATCAATCGGATTTCCAAGCGCATCGACAACGCGCCCCAAAAGACCACGGCCAACGGGCACATCCACGATGCTGCCGGTACGTTTTACCGTATCACCCTCTTTAATATCGCGGTCAGATCCGAAAATCACCACCCCGACATTATCAGATTCAAGATTCAGGGCCATACCCATTACCTTACCGGGAAACTCAACCATTTCACCGGCCTGAACATTATCAAGGCCATATACACGGGCGATACCGTCGCCAACCGACAGAACTTTACCGACTTCTGAAATTTCAGCTTCCTCACCAAAATTGGCAATTTGCTCTTTCAGGATCTTAGATATTTCCGCTGCACGGATGTCCATTATCCAACCTCTTTCATTGATTCTTCAA
>JAJRQU010000131.1 GCA_024280095.1 Alphaproteobacteria bacterium
AGCCGAAAAAATCCTTCAAAGACTTCATGAGGAGAAAAGAATATGAAAATATGTCTCGCGGGCACAGGCGCCTTTGGAATGAAACATCTTAGTGCCATTAACAATATCGACGGCGTGGAAGTCGCTTCCATCGTCGGGCGCGAAATAGGCTCTGCTGAAAAAGTCGCCAAAGAACACGGCATCCCCCATTGGACCGCTGACCTGTCGACAAGCCTTGCCCTACCGGGTATTGACGCCGTCATCCTTACCACGCCGACGCAATTGCATGCAGAGCAAGCTATCCAGTGTATGAAGGCAGGCAAACATGTTATGGTGGAAATTCCCATGGCGGATACGCTGGAAGATTCCGAGCGTATAGTGGCCACCCAGAAAGAAACAGGCCTTGTGGCCATGGCCGGACATACCCGCCGTTTTAACCCCTCCCATCAGTGGATTCATAACAAGATTCAGGCCGGAGAATTAAAAATCCAGCAAATGGATGTGCAAACCTATTTCTTCCGCCGAAAAAACATTAATGCGGAGGGAAAGGCGCGCAGCTGGACCGATCACCTTTTGTGGCATCATGCCTGCCATACGGTTGATCTTTTTCAATATCAGACAGGAGAGTTGATTTCGGAAGTATATGGTATTCAGGGCCCGCCGCATGCTGAATTGGGGATAGCAATGGATATGAATATTATCATGAAGGTTCCTTCCGGGGCCATCTGTACCCTTTCATTATCGTTTAACAACAACGGACCTCTGGGGACTTTCTTCCGTTATATCGGAGATAATGGCACATATCTCGCCCGTTATGACGACTTGTTAGATGGCTACGAAAAACCGATCGACCTTAGCGGTGTCGCGGTATCCAACAACGGAATAGAGCTACAGGATCGAGAGTTTTTTGCCGCAATCCGCGAGGGACGCGAACCAAATGCCAGCGTCGCCCAATGCCTGCCCGCCATGAAAATTCTTGATCAGGTCGAGCGGGGTTTTAAGTGATAACAAGAAAACTGGGGCAGTTCTCATCTTTTGCCATGGGTCTTGGCTGTATGAATTTGTCCCACGCTTACGGCACCCCGCCAGACACGCAAACCGCCAGATGTCTCTTAAATGAAGCCCTCGATATAGGCTATTCTCTGTTTAATACGGCGGCATGTTCAAGAATGATGAAGGTGTGCGGGAAATTAATGGCAGGCCCGAGGTTATTGGCAAGCTTCTTGGTCACTCACAGCCCCAAACAACCGCCCGCTATGCTCATCTGGATGCCAGCCCGGTCGGAGAAGCCACCAATCGAATAATCCCGGAACATTGAGGCCGGAAGCGCGATATAATCCGGGTGGGCCGCAAGTCCGGCAAGTCCGGTGCCATTGGGCTGTGCCACAAGACCGATATAGGTGGCAAGCAATTTTGGGTTGTTATCAACGTCACGTACGTCGCCGCCTGCTTCCTCAGGGGTCATGCGCTTGCTGCCCATAACAATACTTATGTCACGGGACATTTTCTTGGTGATGGAATAACCGCTCTTATAGTAAGTGCCGTTATACAAGGTTAGGAAATTATCCTTACCTGGCAACATATTATACAGGTCCGAAAACAAGTATGTCTGATGGGCATTTGCCGATGATGAGATCAAGGCTACGGCGCCAGCGATCATAGAGATGAGTAGTTTTTTCATTTTGACTTCTTTCTGTTTAAAGTTGATGTAAGAGTGAGTGATTAGTCATGGCGGGGCCTTTTAGGTAAGACTTCTCCCCCATATTCTGTCTGGCCCTGACTATTTTTGAGCATGGTGGCATGGGTGTGAGAATGATCATCCTTGCTGATGGGGAATTCTTCCCCGTAAGTAGTGTGCACAAACCCATGGAGTTGCATCAGGGCCAGCAACGCACCGATAACGATCAGTGAAACATTGGCCGCGCCGCTAAAGGCTTTGAAACTTTTTGTCGACCGCCAGAAATGAAGCACGATCCACATAATAACAAGTGCCGCGATCTGTCCAAGTTCGACGCCCACATTAAACGAAATTATATGCATCAGCATGCCGGTGTCGGCATCAATCGGCAACGTTTGTAGACGCGTTGACAGGCCAAAACCGTGGATCAGGCCAAAGAGCAGAACCATCAGCAACAGGCTGGGGGCTTCCCGGTTTAAATATTTTTTAAAGCCATCCAGGTTTTCAAAGCCCTTATAGATAACGGTAAAGGCAATGATGGTATCGATCAGATAATAATCCATGGTTATCTGAAGATACGTTGCTGAAATCAGGGTTATGGTGTGGCCAAGGGTGAAGGCGGTTACAAACTTTAGAATTGAGGTAAATCGGGTCAGAAAAAACATGACCCCAAACAGGAACAATAGGTGATCGTAACCTGTCACCATATGTTCTGCACCCAGAATTAGATATTGAAGGTCGCCGCCTTCAATCATTCTGCGTCGGGCCTCCTCCGTAATGCCGTGGGCAAAAGCCGACGAGTTGATGCCAGCAAATACGGCGGTGGTAAAAAAGAATAAAAAGAATTGTTTTAAACGCATTATTATCTCCCAAAAGATTCAAAATCAGAATTGTGTCAGGCCTGTTTCGGCCCAGGTTTTTGTTAAATCCCAAAATCGTCGAACGAAATATTATTCTCTGGTATGCCAAGGTCATGCAGCATGGCTCTGGTCGCGGCCAGCATGGCTGGTGGGCCACAAAGATAAAACTCGCTATTGTTCAGGTCAGGATGATCTGACAGATAGTGCTTCATTGTAATCTTATGAATGAAACCTGTTGGGCCATCCCAGTTGTCTGTGTCTTTTGGCTCAGACAAGCCAATCTGAAACATCATATTTTTATGATTATTCATCAGGGATTCGAATTCTTCCTGATAGAAAATATCTTCCCTGTTTCTGACGCCGTACCAGAAACTGATTTTTCGGTCGGTTTTTTTATAGAGTAACTGGTCCCGGATGATTGCCCTGAGCGGCGCCATGCCGGCTCCGCCGCCAATAAGGATCATTTCCCGGTCACTGTCTTTAGCCGCAAAATGACCAAAGGGTCCGGACAGGGTAATTTTCTCTCCAACCTTGAGGCTGCACATATAACTCGACCCTATACCCACGGGAATATCCAGTTGGCCAACAGGAGCGGGCATCTGGCGGACATTCAAAACGATCTCTTGCGGATTTTCTTCAGAAGGTGTTGCCAGAGAATAGGCACGGCTTACTGTCATTTCATCGTCGGTGGGGATATCCACAAGCATATAACTGCCGGCCCGGTAGGAGAATATGTCGCTGGAGGGTATTTTCAGTGTTATTTCCTTGATATTCGGCGTGAGGAATTTGCTTGAGATAACTTCTGCCTGATAGGGCTTTTGAGATAAAATATCCTGCGGTATTTCCACAGCAATATCCTCAATCAGGCGGTGCTGACAGGATAAGCGGTAGCCTTCATCCAATTCTTTTTGCGAGAAATGATGCTGGTCTGCATCTAGAATGGGGGTATCGATATTGGTGAATTTAACCCGACACAGGCCGCAGGTGCCACCGCCGCCACAGCTTGAAGGCAAATGAATTCCTGCCTGAGCCAGGCTGTTGTAAACTGGCGTGCCTAATTCTGTTGCAAGCTTATTGTTCAAACCACCATAGATATCGAGAACGGTTAGATTCAGGCTGGTTTTTCTACGCAATATTCTGTTCCAGGCTGCCTTGAATTCCGTAAGGGTAAAAGACTGAAACAGAAGGATGACGCCGCTGATAGCCAACCACAGCGAGAAAAAGCCAATAGCAATTATCCACGGGCTGTTGAAGTGAAGATTTCCGGGATAATCCATAAAATGAAGCATTATAAAAAAGTCAAATATCCGCCATGTATCATTACGACGTGCTACGATATGTCCGGTTTCAACCGATATATAAAGTGCTGTTTGCCGATTATCATCAAAGTCAATTTTCCAGGCAGGGCCTTTTTCATCCGGTGTGTCGGATGTTGGCATCTGGACGGTCTGGGCATATAGGACTTTGGCGGATCCGCTATAATCATTGACAGCGATCTTGCGGCTTGTTTTTTCATCGACAATAACGGGTTGATCCAATCTGGCATCAATAAGACGATCACCGTTCTTATCGGTAATCTGATAAACCAGTTGTCCATTTAAATTGCGTAGTGTTAGCTTTTGGAAGCTGTTGAGATCTTTCAGGTTAATAATATCTATAATCTCAGGCTGTGTGGCATCCGAAAAGAGTATCTGAGGGGCAAGGTGCCGTGACCTATCGTCGCCCTGTACGGTTTCATGATGCAATATGGACATGCCTAACCCGGTGGCACACCATATGATCACTTGCAGGCCAATAATAAGGCCTAGCCATTTATGAATTGTTCTGAAGAACTGTCCCCTCAGAGAGGAAGAACTTGTTGTGACAGCTTGAGAGCGCTTGTTGTTGAAACTGTAAAATAATAACCATATACCGGTGAGGGCGGATAGGGTAACCAGGGTTGCCGCAATGCGCAATAGCCAATTATTGACGTCGGACCGGTCTTCATAGTCCATAATATGCAGCATCCAGAGAAAATCAAAAGCGCGCCAGAAATCATGGCGTTTGGCAATTAATTTTCCGGTTACCGGGGAAATATACAGTGTTGGCGAGGCCAGATCATGGAAATTTACCTGCCATAGGGGCAAGGGTCGGCTTTGAATTTCAGAGGGCGGATTATCTGTCAGCAACCGTATGGACAAAATTGGTCCCGGACCGGCATAGAGCTTTTGAGCTATGGTCAGAATGGTCGTCTCTGGTAAGGGAGAAAGTTTCTGACCATCCCGGGCATCAACCAGATGAACAGTATTTGGGGTTTCTATTTCATAGACGGGATTATCGAGCAGACTTCCGGCTTCTATTTTTGTTGCCGTTGGAAATTTTTTTATCAAATCATTGATGTTAACGGAATAAGAAGTTTGATCGGATGTTAAAGGTTTTTCAATATTCACGAGATGGTCGCCGTGAATATAGTCAATGGAAATGGTGACCATATAAAAGCCACTTAAAGCCCAGAGGAACATTTGTACACCAATGACCAGGAAGAGCCATTTATGCCATTTTCTTGAAAGAAAGGAAGCCTTCATTACCGCATCTTCACCGTTAGGATACAAATATTATTGTGTGAAAATTAGTAGGGCTGCAACTTTTGCCGCAGCCCTGTATATATAAGCTAAAGCCCTATTCCATACGATATGTCAGGCGAATATACCCTCGACGCCCGGCCAGATCATAGGTCATGGTATCCGTGTTGCCATCTGTCCAACTGGCTACCCGTGGAGCCTTCTTGTCTAAGAGGTTGTCAATACCGGCAGAAACAACCAGATTTTCCATCAGGTTATAAGTACCCTGGATATTGTGATACATCACAGCACCCATATAGGACCCGATACCATCGGTGGCAAAGAAGTCATTGCCGGAACCGATATACTGGATTGAATAAGTGGCAGACCAGTCTTCCGCAGCTGTATTAAAGCTTGTCAGGGCGCGCCAAGTTGGATAGCCGCCGAAGCCGGCTCCTATGAAACCATTGAGGACAAAAGGCGTATCACCAACAAACGCCGTCCTTTCGAAGGTATCAAGATAACTTACCTGAACGTCGATCGTGTTGTTCATTTCCATGGCTTCAAAGTTATAAACCACACCCACATCAACACCTTTGACACGTTCTGAACCTGCATTGGTTTTTTGGGCTGACAGGAAGTCAATAACGCCGGTTACAGGATTACGTTGTTGATGTTGCGGACCACAGAATTCATGAGACAGGTTATCTGATTCATAACATTGTAACAATTTCACTGATCCTGAAGGTTCCGTAATGGCGTTGGTGATTTTTATGTCAAAATAATCGACAGTCACTGACAGGCCATCAACAAATTCAGGCTGCCATACAGCACCAATGGTAAGTGTCTTGGCATCTTCAGGCTGGAGATCCGGATTACCACCACGGTCAGTCAGAATGGTATTCCCAAGCTGGACATATCCGTTGGGAACGCCAATAGCCTGACAGTTCTTGTAGATATTGGAGTTTGGATCAAGACCGTTCCAGCCACTGCAAGGATCGCTGGTTGTCAACTGCCCTTCGGATACGCCGCCAAAAAGCTCTGGTACATTTGGAATACGGAAAGCAGTGGAATAAGTTCCGCGCAGTTTGAACCCATCGATAATCTGCCAGTTAACACCAATTTTGTAGTTTGTATCAGAATCAAACTTGTCATAATCGGAATAACGTAACGCCAGATTAAGTTCCAGACTTTCGACAAAAGGAATACCTTCCAGAACCGGAATGCTCAGCTCGGCATAAGCTTCCTTGGCTTGGGTCTTGCCGAAGATTGGGTCTTCAGCATTTGAGTTGGCAATACCAAGAACTTTGAGAGAATCGGGTTGACGCCAGCCCTTGTCTTCCCGGTATTCAAGACCGGCAGCAAATCCAACCATGCCGGCAGGAAGCTCAAAAATGGAACCGGAAATATTGGCCGTGAAGCTCAACTGTTCATTGCCGCCCAGGTCTGTCATGTCAAATGGTAAGTAATCGAGTACTTCCTGACTGATGTTGCCCACACCCAGATAGTCCCCACAAGGGATGCCGTTTGTGCCACAAATGCTGGTGTCGATGGTTTCGGCGAAGCGTTCCAGGTTGACCACGTTAGTGATCGTATCTGAACCTGTATTGCGTCCCCAGTTCATGGCAATATCCCAGCCCCAGCCATCGCCAACTGTGCCGTCCAGTCCTGCAACTATCCGGAAGGTGTTGACTTCCTGTAAGAAAATTCGTTCGCCCAGTTCCACCAGACGGCGACGCTCAAACGTCAGGTCTTCGCCAGTCGGGTTGGTTGGATGATCCGCTGCGATGTTAAAGTTACGGAGGGTATTTGGTGATGCCGGTTGTGTTGACCGACGGTTGGTATACATCAATTCTCCAAACATACGCACATCATCGGTGATATTATAATGACCGAAAGAGCTGAATGACAGTCGCTTGATTGGGTTAACCGCGTTAAAGTTCACATTGTAGTTATAGCCATGGATCGACGGGTCATAAAGTTCCCAGGTTTTTCCGCCCGGTTCATTGTTAAAGTTGATGCGCACCACTTCGCCCGCGCCATCAATATAGACTGCCCGGCCACCTGCGGTACTGGAACTGCCTCTACATTCTGTTTCACTGGTTGAGGAGAGGGGGCAAGGTACCCGAGCAGCCAGAGGGGATGGTTTGTTATCCTGATAGCTGATACTGGTGACCAGACTGCCACGGTCATTTGACGCGCCCCAGGTCAGGTCCAT
The DNA here is from genome assembly GCA_024280095.1 of Alphaproteobacteria bacterium. Lineage (GTDB taxonomy): Bacteria > Pseudomonadota > Alphaproteobacteria > Sphingomonadales > Emcibacteraceae > Paremcibacter. The sequence goes on from JAJRQU010000131.1 coordinate 7,276, forward strand.
GAGATACTCTTCACCGTCTCCCTTACCTGTCATGCCGAATTTAGCGCTGACTTCGAGGCCATTGAAATCGCTGTCTGTGATGATATTTACCACGCCGGCAACGGCATCCGCGCCGTAAATCGCTGAGGCACCATCTTTCAGGACTTCAACCTGTTTAACGATTGCCATGGGCACCATTGATAAATCGACGGAACTGTTGGCACCGGTGCCACCATTCACCATACGACGGCCATTGAGCAGAACCAGGGTTCGGTTGATACCAAGGCCGCGCAGGTTGACCTGAGGCGTTCCCCAGCCGTTGCTGACCCAGTAAGCAGCGGTCTGATTACCACCGAAGCCAGCGGAAGCAGGCATGCGCTGCAAAAGATTTTCCATGCTGGTAATACCTGTATTTTTGATCATCTGCCGTGTCATGATGGTAACTGGCCCAACGCCTGTCAGATCTTTGCGTTTAATCCGGCTACCTGTTACGACGACTTCTTCAAAAGGACTGTCTTCTGCAGAGCTTCTTTCTCCTTCAAAAGCAAGATTGCTTTCATAATGGGCAATATCTTCTGCATCAGCAGAAAGGCTAATATTTCTCATTAAAGGCGAATTGTTTGATTGAGGGGAGCGTATGATTATAGTACCGTCCCGTTGTTCAATCACTTCAAAGGCTGTATTTTGTAATAAATAAGATAAAGCTCTTTTAGCGGACATTTCACCCTGAATAGCAGGGGAAGTTTTACCCGCCAGGAGGTTAGACCTCACCGTAATCACGACATTGGTTTTCTTTGAAAATTGCATGAGTGCCTCTGCCAGAGGTAATTCCTGCAATTCAAATTTATATATGTCAGAAGCCTGTGCATTCGCAAAGGCGGTACTGATTGCAATAATTGACGTTGCGCCTAATATTTTTGCGCTAGTGATTGCTTTTGATTTTAAATTGTTCATGGATTTCATTAATGTCGCTCCCGTATCTATGGTGGTCAGATTTTTTCTGAACCCTATCTATGGGACGTGGGGTGTTCCAAAAATCGCACCCCTTTTTTTGTATTTAATATGATAAAATTTCTATCTCATTGTTATTTATACCTTATTAGTCTTACATTTTGTCTTTTTTGTTTTCTTAGTGGCTTAATTATAACATTTCCAGAATAGAGATATACCACATCGACTTCAAATATTTCAGGTAGAGTTTTAAGAAATATATCAATCTGGTCCACATCAAAGCTGGTGGTCACATGGACATCCGCGAGACTATCATCCTCTAGTAATATATGTCCTGAATAATAACGATTGGCATCTGCAATGATATTGGCAAAGGTCTCGTTCTTGTAGGCAAGTCTGCCTCCTCTCCAGGCACCGGGTTTTATCTGTGCGATTGTAATGTCGTTCTTAAACCCGGATTCTGCAGTCGATACTATTTGGCCCGCAACCAGAACTTTGGTATGGGAAGTTTCTGTTTCAAATTTCTTGGGCGTTACCTGAACTCGCCCCTCCAATACACCAACGGTCATGCCTTGTGGTCCTAAATGTACGTCAAATTTGGTACCTAAAACACGAATTGTAGTATCCTGTGCCTTGACATAAAAAGGTTTCTCAGGGTTTCTAGCCACATCAAAAAAGGCTTGGCCTTGTTCCAATGATACATTTCGTCGGTCATCTGTATAGAGTACTTCCAGACGAGACATGGCCCCCAAGGTAACTATGCTACCATCTGCAAGTGTGATTTCCTGTACCTCTGATGTGGTTGTCTGATAAACTTCAGGGGTAAATGTCGGGGGTTGTTGCATAAAAAACATAATCCCTAAAATGGCTGTAATAGAAGCAAGTGCATATTGTGGCAAACTCAGCCTTTGTTTAACGGCCTGAATGAAACCGGTAAAGATATTCTCTTTTTGCACTCTTTCATCCGCAGATCGCCTAAGGTTTTCTCCCTGTGGGGAACGGGCCAACACACCTAGTTCATTCCATATCTGACTGATGCCCGCATAGGCTTCCCCATGCTCCGGGTTTTCATCCCGCCATGCTACAAAGGCTTCAATATCTGAATCGGTAGCTTTATCAGACATGATTGTCATGAGCCATTCATGGGCTGTTTTCTCAATCTGACTATGGTTGTTGTTGAGCATATTCATCTGTTTAACTCCGACTTTTCAGTCTTTAATCCTGCCCGTTTCAAGGCCTTGTTGAAATCTGTCAGGGCTTTCATTACATGCTTTCTAACCGCTGATTGCGACAGACCCGATTGGCGCGAAATCTCTGCATATGTTAGTCCATCAAACCTATTTAGTACCAACATGCGCCTTCGTTTTACCGGCATATCCCACATTACCCGCTCTAAAAGAGCCAACCTCTCTCTGGTTATCAGGATACGTTCAGGATGGATATCATCATGTTCCCGGTCAGGGTTATTGTTTCTTTGCTCTACCATATGCCGTCTGCGTGTTGCAGCTTTGCGATGATGGCTTACCACCATGTTATGGGCAGACCGATACAAAAAAGCACGCGGATTTTCTATTTCAGCAGAATTATCCAGAGCGGCATAATTGGTAAATACGGCTTGCGCTATATCCTCTGGATCGGGCGGGCCACTTCCAAAGGTACTGTTTACATATTTACAGATATCATCCCAAAAGCGACTGTATAATTTACTCAGGCTTTCATATTTTCCTGATTTCGTCGAATTTTGTGCAGGACTTTCATACGGGAAAGCCTTAATTCCTTCGATGTTTATATCCATGTAAAATACTCACCTTTACAGATTTCCATATCCTGACCAACCGCAGCTTTGGACATTTGGCCAACAGGCATAACTACCTTAACTATTAAGACGCGCAAGGCATATAAAATCGCACCCATAAAAAGATATTTATAGTCAGAATAACAAAATGATTTCAACAACTATAGCTGATTTTTGATGGTTTGCTGAAATTCTATGGCTTCCTTTCAGTGACAAAAGGACTTATGATAGTACAAAATATAAATTTATCGGGACGGAATTTTAGTGAAAAGAATATATGTTTTTATTCCTTTTCTACTGCTTGTATTTCTAATCAACCCAGTTTCTGCTGATGAGACATACTGGACAGAAAAAAAACTGGGAAAGGTTATATTAAAGGCAGATAAGGCAGCCCGTCAGAAAAAATGGGCCCGTGCGATTATGTATGGTGAACAGATGCTTGAAGGCTGTAAAGCCCTTGATAAACAGATTAATGCCAGATATATTAATCAGCTAAAAAACCTCAATTATTATTATGATAAAGCAAACCGTCTGAAAGAAATTCCTTCCCGGATTAGCGAAGCATATAACTTGTCCCAAAAATATTTAGGCCCCGTAAATAACACAACCATATTGAGCCGTAATCTTTATTACAAACTCCTCATATTAGACAGAGAATATTATCAGGCTATTGACCTGATTCTAGAATCTATCTCCATTTTAAGGGAAAATGAAGATGATAAATTCAAAGTGCATGGACATTTGAAATCGCTTTATTCTCTTTATGGACTGACAGGACAACTTGAGCTGGAAGAAAAGACCCTTCTTCAATTCATAAAACTGAATGGAGAATTAGTGGGCAAAGACGACGATAATATCTTCGGGGTGATTGTCATTCTTGCTAAAAATTACTGTCGTCAGAAAAAGCTGGAAAGATTTGCACAATTGATAGATTTCCATGGCCTGAAGTATACCTGCAAGTAAGGCATATATTTAGATACCGATAGACAGTCGGTGTCATAGGTCTTATAGGGCACTGTCATGTGGCCCCCTCCTGGTTCGCAAGGATTTTTTGTCATTGATATCGTTTTAGGATATTTTTCAATAGGTTGAGTGCTGCTTTCTTATCACGCTTCTTGGTAACAATGGACTCTAAAACTTCACCTTCATGGTCGACTGTGCGTCAAAGATGGTGGGTTTCGCCCCTAATTTTCATGAAGACTTCATCCAGATTCCATTTCCAGTTCGAATAATCCCTAGGATAGGAAATACGTCTTTTCTGATTTTGGCAGCAAGTGCGGGACCGAATCTGTTCCACCAAAGGCAGACCGTTTCTTGACAAATATCTATACCGCGTTCAAATAACAGGTCCTTCACATGTCGTATTGAAAGTGGATACAATTGAGCCATATACGCTACTTGCAACAACCTTAACAAACATTGTTTGTGACGGTAAGGTCATGGAACGTTTCAGATCAAATCATCCAAAGCATCCGCGTGATCCAAAACGTCAGGCATAACCAAAAAAATACCAACCATAGAACTTTTACTTTTTCTGCTTTTCCCAAAGAGGGAGTAATTCTCGTACACTATAACCAAGGCTATTATATCCTGTCATGCGTTTGTTACTCATACGGTTCAGGACGGGAACCTGTCGATCCATATAGTCATATATTCGTACTTCAGTTTTGTGATGATGCGTGCGGTGCAAACGCCCTGCATATTGTGCTAACGTCCCTTTCCATGAAATCGGCATAGCAAGGAAGAGGGTATCTAACCGGGCATCGTCAAAACCTTCTCCAATATAGCCACCGGTAGCTATTAATACACGATCTTCATCATCCTTGATATTTTTAAGATTTTCCAGCATCTCTCTATGTGCTTTTACGCTCATGCCACCCTGAAGAATAATAACATGTGCTGAAACATCTTTCAGGCATTTGGCAAAATAGGCCACATGTTCTTTACGTTCGGTAAGAATAATCGGAGAGCGCTTTTCCTTCAAAACCTCCAAAACATCGCCCAAAATCATCTGGTTACGCTTTTCATCTTTAACCAATTCTGCATAGACCGTATGGATGGGAGGGTTCTGATATTGTTCTATAATGCTCGCCGTGAGGTGAAATTCCGTATAACGCGGAATAACATAATGTTCGAAAGGGCGTTTCCCCGCTTGAGTTTTGGCATCCACATGGTAGCGAACAGGACCACATTGCATGAAGATGATCGGATGCTGGCCATCTTTACGTATAGGGGTTGCTGTTAATCCCAAAACATACTTGGCTTTACATTGCCGCGCGACAGCTTCAAAGCTCACCGCAGAAATATGATGACATTCATCAATAATCAACTGCCCATAATCTGCGACGCAATCATCAACCTCACCTTTACGCACAAGACTTTGAATCAGCGCCACATCAATCTGCCCGGAAAGTTTACGTTTGCCGCCGCCAATTTTTCCGATGGTAATATGATCCATATTCAGGAAGGCCTGCAATCGTTCTATCCATTAATCAAGTAACTGCTTACGGTGTACAAGAATAAGCGTGTTGCGCTTACGTTTGGCAATAATATGAGCGGCAATCACCGTTTTTCCAAATCCAGTTGCGGCGGAAAATACGCCAGCGTCATATTTAAGTAAAGCTTTTACGGCTGGTTTTTGTTCCTTTTTGAGACTGCCTAAAAATTTTGTCCGTAGTGGCTTTCCTGTGTTTCTCTCATCTAAAATATTGGGGATTATATTAACGCTGGCCAATAATTCATTTACCTCATCAAGACAACCTCTTGGTAGCCCAATATGCTGAGGGAAATTCTCTGCACAGGCAATAATGCGCGGCTTATCAAAAACTGGAAATCGCATTGCCTGCATCCGGTAAAATTCCGGGTTCTGAAAAGCTGCCACACGAATAAGACGATTGATGAGCCTCGGCGGCAAACCTTCCTTGGGGATATAAAGTTGATTGCCGTAAATGATATCAACAGAAGCGGGTAGCGGTTCTGAAATTTCCAAGGGTTTTACTTTGCGTGATGGTGTAGCCTTCCATGGTTCATTTGCATCTTCGTCATCAATAGCCATCCGCACCCCTGTTACACGGCCACGGCTTATTGCCTCACTAACAATGATCATCACCTCTTCGGACGACATCCGCTGCACTGATGATAGCAAGTTCCATTGATCCTGATGAGGTTCGAAATTCTCATCCAGAAAAACACTATTTCCATTTTGGCGAGGGCGATACTGCAGGGGCAATGCAATCAAATTACCAAATCCTCCGGACGGCATCCTGTCCTGATTGGGGAAAAGACGGTCATATGACTCAAATCCAATACCAGGGTAATGCTCCATGGTTTCCGTGAGCAGGTATGAACCAAGCTTTCTGGCATCAGATGCAAGAACGGGTTCTTGAAAGAAAATCCATACATGCCCGCCATTTCCCGACCGCGAACGTTCCAAATAAGCGGGTACTTTTTGCTTATCGCAAGTTTGCAAAAAAGCAGTGACATCTTCTTTCCACCCTGCTTTGTCAAAATCCGCCGCCAAAAACCAACAAGTCTCATCAAATAGCAATGGATAGGTACCGAGCGTATAATCTTTCTTCTTACTCCCATGCTGGCCTGTCAGATGTTGACGCAACATCTCGTCCGTAACAGGCAGAAACGCCTGATGTTGGCAATCACTACTTTGACCTTTGGTTTACCACAGATGCCGCGCACCCATTCATTGCCGCAAGCGGGGCTATACCCTGCCTTGCCCGTCTTCTGATTTTCCCAACGTTTTGGATGCACATCCTCCCTTCCCCGGAAAAGACTGCTGAATATGGCTATTTTCTCTGAAGGAGAAAAAACAGGAGAAGACTCTAACTGTTCTATAGACGGTTGCTCAATTTCGATCCGATCCAAACGCGCAAGTAAAGTCGCGCGTTCCTTATCAAGGACATGTAAACGTTGTTTGATTTGGTTTGCTTCAGAATTGCCCTTCATGCTGAATATGCCTATCCGATTGTCATATTCTCAGATATCCATTTGCAAAGGTCTGCTTCTGACAAGCTACTATCTGCAACATTTAAAATGGTCAAAACACAGTTCTCATCGCTGGCTGTTAGCTCATAGCCATTGAGTGCCAGAAACAATTCCGCAGCCACCAAACCCGTGCGCTTATTTCCGTCCACAAAAGGATGATTGCGTATTATACCGCAGGCATAGGCTGCGGCCAACTCGGCAATATCCGGATCACCATAAGCGACCAAATTACGGGGCCGCGCCAAGGCAGAGTCCAGAAGATTAGCATCCCTCACACCAACAGCGCCGCCATGTTCTGCAAGCTGTTCTTCATGGACTGCGAGAACGACCTCTTTTTCAATCCAATATATGGTTGTCATTTGGCTAATTCATGCAATGCCGCACGGCGTTTCTTCATGACTTTCCGTGCTGCGTCCATTTGCTTGCCAAAGTCAGGATTGAAAGGTGTTAACCGGTATCCGTCGGGAGATTCCGTCAACCAGATATGATCGCCTTTAGCAACCTTCAGCTTTGCTAAAGTTTCCTTAGGCAAGACGACTCCGACAGAGTTGCCAACTTGTGTGAGTTTAAGTTCCATATTCATCCCTTCTCTGTAATTACTAATGTTATAACAAAAAACATCAAAAATCAATTTAATTGTTGACGGAATGCCCAAGGCCATTAACGCGTACCGGGATACTCAGTCCTATCCCCTGCCCTGCTCCAATTGATCAGGTCGTCGATATGATAGACAACCCGGCCCCCATGTTTGCGATAGCGCGGACCAAGACCGAGCGCGCGCCTGTTGATAAGTGTTTTAGGCTTCAGCCGCAGAAACCCGGACGCTTCATTCGTCGTCAGGAACGGACTATTATGGGATGCCGGTGATCTGTTTTCCGTTGAGTTAATCAATATGCCGCTCCAGCTCTTTCAACAGCCTTTCCACCCCTTGATTTATATGGTCAATTTCACCTTCACAATCCAGCAGGGTATAGAGCTTGCCAATAGAAAAAGTGGTATTGATAATCAAGCGCCCGAGATACTTGTCCACAGCGTCATGATCCCGGGCAATGTCTTTCTGAATAAGCCCCCTAACATAGGTAGCCGTTGGTAAATCTGCCATCTCTGCACGGCGGGTGATATCACGCAGTTGGACCTCTGAAAATCTGAGGTTAATCCGGTGGTCTTTGCTCATTGGCTTACTCCGGCCCCAAAAAGAGGAAAAGCCTCATTAGACTTCCGGAGGTGCATATTTATTTTACCAATCCACATGCCCCACCCCCCACTTTATAGCGGCGGCCCGCACAGCCATTTGATGCTCTTCGAGAATCTCTTCATCCCCGAAAAGGATAAGAAGATGTAGGCTTGCCACGGCGCAATAAGCAATATCATACATCAGACCATTCCGGACGCGGCTGCTCCCCCCTTTCAGATCATCATCAATGATCAGGCGAAGATGTTCAGGAACTGACCGACCGCGATCCTCTGCAATGGTTTCAAACGCGATAAAGTCATCACGTTCCAGACGTATTGTTAAATGAGATTTTTTGTACATGAAAATACCTTCAAACCAGGAGTTCAAATAATTGTTTATTACAAGTGGTATGGTAATACCCCCGTTAAATAAAGGTACTCAGAAGTAGAATTTTCTCGTAATTATAAAGCAGGAGATTTTACATGAAGAAGTCACGATATTCAGACAGTCAGATTATCAGTATTTTAAACCAGGTCGAGGCCGGTACGCCGGTGACGGAACTTTGCCGGGAGCATGGCATGAGCAGTGCGGCCTTCTATAAATGGCGGGCCAAGTATGGCGGCATGGATGCGTCGCTTATGGCTCGCATGAAGGAACTGGAAGCCGAGAATGCCCGTCTGAAGAAGATGTATGCTGATGTCCAGTTGCAGAATGATGTTATCAAGGAAGCCCGTTAAATATTTGGGGACAAAAAAGTGGTAAAGCCGTCTCTGCGCCGTAAAATGGCAAAAGTTGCTGTCGGCGCGGGACGGCTGAGTATCCGGGCGGCCTGTGGTGTCTTCATGATTAGTGAGACATGCTATCGCTATCAGCCCAAGTTGAATGACGAGAACGCATTGATTGCGGATTGGCTTCTGGGTTTGACCAGTCGTCAGCGCAACTGGGGTTTTCAGCTTTGTTTTCTATATCTGCGCAATGTGAAAGGGTTCAAATGGAATCACAAGCGTGTCTACAGGATCTATCGTGAGTTAGAGCTTAATTTGCGGATCAAACCAAAAAGACGCCTGTACAGGGATAAGCCAGAGCCCTTGGCTGTACCACAAAACATCAATGAGGTCTGGTCAATGGATTTTATGCATGACCAGTTGTCTGATGGCCGCAGTATCAGGCTGCTTAACGTCATTGATGATTATAACCGGCAAGGGCTGGAGATTGATGTTGATTTTTCTCTGCCAGCATGTCGTGTTGTGCGCGCTCTTGACCGGATCATTGAATGGCGGGGTAAACCATTCGCCATACGCTGCGACAAGAAATCAAAGGGGTCAGAGTCATTTGATTTTTCATCCCTAACAGAATTTTAATTTTATGCATGATAGCACCAATAATCTCCATAATGCTATATTACATATTGATATATGGAAATCAAATAGCCGTCATAGGGTGATCAAAAATATAATGTTAAATTTATATGAGAAAAAAATTTGGTAGCGGGAGAGGGACTTGAACCCCCGACACGCGGATTATGATTCCGCTGCTCTAACCAGCTGAGCTACCCCGCCGCGCTATCTGGCCTCAATGGCAAGACTACGCCGAACAAGACATGGTCAGTAACTCTATAGGGAAGAGTGGTGACCCCTACGGGAATCGAACCCGTGTTTCAGCCGTGAAAGGGCCGCGTCCTAACCGCTAGACGAAGGGGCCATCTTGTTCGGTGAGGTGTTTTTAAGTGTTGTTGGCTCTTCGGTCAACAGGTTTCTTTGGAATTAATCGCTTTTTTCAAAACCCTTTAATTTTCTGCCGCATCATCGATGAATATTTCCGCAGAAACATTACCGTTCCAGCTATTTTTCCGTAATGTGCCTGCCACATGAATTCTGCGGCCCCGGGATTTTAGAATCAATTGACCAAGGGGCTGATCCGCCGACCGGAAGGCCATGGCCTTGATCTGTGCGCCGTCTCCCCCCTTTAACGTGCATTTCACATGATCCTTGCCCACCACATCGGCATATTGCACCGTCACATTGGCCAGCGCAAAACGCGGCTGGGCATTCCCCTGTCCGTAAGGGCCAAGCCCGTTCAGTTGATCAACCAAGTCGCACGACACAGCCGAAGGAGTCAACACGCCGTCCAGCTTTAAAGACAGCCCCTTCAATGCCGCCCCTACGGTCTTGGTTAATCTGCTTGTCATGAAGGCCTCCAGATCAGCGATCGAGCCTTCTGCAACAGTCAGTCCCGCCGCCATGGCATGACCGCCGCCGGCGGATAATATCCCCGTCTGGCGGGCGGCAGTTACAGCAGCGCCCAGGTCAACGCCGTAAATAGACCGGCCAGACCCCTTACCCGCGCCATTGTCGTCGATACCAATGACAATACTGGGCCGCTGATAAAATTCTTTTAATCGGCCGGCGACAATGCCAATCACGCCTGAATGCCAGCCTTTTCCGGCTGCGATGATCACCGGCGGCACATCACCGGCGGGGCCAATATTTGCGGCGACCTGTGACATGGCCTGCTCCAGAACCATTTGTTCAATGGCTTTACGCTCTGCATTATAACTATTGAGTTCTGCGGCCAGATCCGTGGCTTCATGGACATCATCTGTGCTTAATATGAGCGCGCCGACCTCTGCCCGCCCTACCCGTCCGCCTGCATTAACCCTCGGGCCGATGAGAAATCCCGCATGGTAAGTGCCCGGCTCTTCGTTAATGCCCGCAACATCCCCAAGGGCGCGTATTCCGGCATTGCCGCGCCCGGCCATCACTTTCAGTCCCTGGCTCACCAAGGCACGGTTGACCCCCACAAGCGGTACAACATCACAGATGGTGCCGAGGGCCACCAAATCCAGAAGATCCATTAACTTGGGCTCGGCTATGCCCTCATACCAGCCTTGCTGGCGCAGCAGACGATTGATGCCAACCACAAAAATAAAGACTACCCCGACAGCGGCCAGCTGACCGAACCCCTCTTCTTCGTCAAGGCGGTTGGGATTTACCACCGCCACCGCTTCGGGTAATTGGGGTTCCGCCTGATGATGGTCAATGACGATCACCTCAAGGCCGGCCTCCTTTGCGGCCTTTAACGGTTCAAAAGAGACAATACCGCAATCCACCGTAATAACCAGATCAACGCCCCGCGCTTTCAAATCAAGAAGGGCTTTGGTTGAGGGGCCATAGCCTTCTTTAATCCGGTCGGGGATATAGATGATCAAATCTTGTGATAACGCCCTGAAAAATCGTTTCAGTACCGCTGATGAGGTGGCACCGTCCACATCATAATCGCCAAAAACAGCAACCTTTTGACCCTTTTGAATGGCCTGAGCCACCCGCGCGCAAGCCTTGTCCATATCCTTGAACTGAGACGGGTCTGGCAAGGCGCTGCGTAAGGTGGGATTTAGAAACTCCTGAGCATGATCAAGGTCAATGCCCCGCCCGACAACAACACGGGCGACAATTTCCGGCAGGTTATGTTGCTGGGCAATGGCCTGAATGAGGCGATATTCAGCGGGCCGTTGTTGCCAGGCCCGCCCGGTGATTGATGTTTCTATGTCAAGAAGAAAGTCTTCCTGCTGCATTGGATTAATCTTTTGCGCCGCGCTTGTGATCGCCTTTTACCCAGCGAACCGTACCGGTTTTGGAACGCATCACGACAGATTCAGTTGAATAGCCTTTCCCGTCAGGGGTTTGGTGTACGCCGCGCAGGAAATCGCCATCGGTTACGCCCGTAGCGGCAAAAATAACATCTCCGCTGGCCAAATCCATGGTGGTATATTTTCTGTCAAAATCAGTAATGCCCCATTTTCTAGCCCGTCCCCGCTCGTCATCATTGCGGAACGTCAGGCGGCCTTGCATCTGCCCACCAATGCACCGCAGCGCCGCAGCCGCAAGAACGCCCTCAGGCGCGCCGCCCGATCCCATATAGATATCCACACTGGTTTCGACATTTGTTGTGTCGATGATGCCCGCCACATCCCCATCGCCAATTAATTTCACCCTTGCGCCTGAATCCCGGACTTCTTTAATAAGATTCGCATGACGCGGACGATCCAGAACGCAGACCAGAATATTGCTTACGGAACAGCCTTTGGCATCCGCCACGGATTTTATATTCTCGGCAGGGGATTTATCAAGATCGACGATACCTTCCGGATATCCGGGGCCAACAGCGACTTTATCCATATAAACATCCGGGGCATTCAACATCTGCCCTTCTTCGGAAATGGCAATCACCGCCAATGAATTTTGCATGGCTTTGGCCGCAATGGTCGTGCCTTCCAAAGGGTCAAGGGCAATATCAACCTTTGGACCTTTACCGGTGCCGACTTCTTCACCGATGAAAAGCATGGGGGCTTCGTCCCGTTCCCCCTCACCGATCACAACCCGCCCTTGAATATCCATCTTGTTCAATGCAGAGCGCATAGCGTCAACGGCTTCGGCGTCTGCTGCTTTTTCATCACCGCGCCCAACCATTTTTGCCGCCGCAACAGCCGCCGCCTCCGTTACCCGCACAAGGTCTAACACGAGCAGGCGATCCAAATTTGATTCAAATGACATATATTTTTTCCTGAATTAAAATTTTAATACACAGACGTTCATAACTTCTTTTACAAATTCTCGATGCGGATTGCCAGTGCTTTATCAATTACCGATGATAAAGCATTGATTTGGTCAAGCGCAGTCATCACATCTTTCTCACGCACCTCATGGGTAACCATAACCACATAAACGCTCCCATCCTGCTCGCTGCCCTTTTGCAGCATGATGTGAAGCGACACATTCTTATCCCGCAAAGCCGCCGTAATATCGGCGATAACCCCCGGCTTTTCTTCCACATGAAGCCGAATATAATAGGGCCCATAACGATTTGAAATGCTGGCCGCCGGCACATCTTTCATATCATGGCACGGAATGAAAAAGGCCGGGCCGTTATGCCCGCGCGCAATATCAATAATATCCGCGACAACCGCAGAGGCTGTTGGCCCCTCGCCCGCGCCGCGCCCTTCGAAGAAAGTCCGGCCCACGAAATCACCTTCGACCACCACCGCATTAAACCCGTCATCCACATGGGCAATGGGCGCGGCATTCGGCACCAGACACGGATGAACCCGTTGCTCCAGTCCCGCATCAGAAATACTGGCGATACCCAAAAGCTTTATGCGGTAGCCTAATTCCTTGGCATATTCAATATCCACCAGTTTAATTCGGCGGATACCTTCCATATAAACATTGGCAAAATCTGTTTTCACGCCAAAAGCAACGCTGCTTAAAATGGCAAGTTTGTGACCCGCATCAATGCCATCAAGATCAAGGGATGGGTCCGCTTCCAAATAGCCTAAAAGCTTGGTTTCCTCCAGGATTTCACTGTAATCCTTACCCGTTGCTTCCATTTGGGTTAACATATAATTGGTTGTGCCGTTGAGGATACCGCACAGCCGGGTCAGGTTATTTGCCGCGAGCCCTTCGCCAATGGATTTAATGATCGGAATGCCGCCCGCAACGGCCGCTTCAAATTTTAACGCCGCATTATGATCCTGCGCCGTTTGCGCCAGCGCAAAACCATGATGGGCAATGAGGGCTTTATTGGCCGTGACGAAGGATTTTCCTGCGGCCAGTGACTGTTTGGCCAAAGAGGCCGCCACACCGTCAGAACCACCGATAAGCTCGACAACGATCTCCACATCATCGCGAGAGGCAAAATCCAGCGCATTATCGGCCCAGTCATATCCGGATATGTCAATGCCCCGATCCCGGCTGCGATTACTGGCGGATACGGCGACAATTTCAATGACTCTTCCCGTACGGGACGTAATCATATCCTTGTTATTTTCCAGAATTTTTACCACTCCGGCACCAACAGTTCCCAATCCGGCAATAGCAATTTTTAAAGTTTTTTTATTTTTGGACATCGTTATTCATCCGCTCCATTCTTAATAGCCGCTATTATATTCGGGCTGTCGGCCATAAATTTTTTGATGTTGCGCGTGGCCTGACGAATGCGTTGTTCATTTTCCACTAAGGCAATCCGCACAAATCCTTCGCCATATTCACCGAAGCCTTCTCCGGGGGAGACGGCGACATGGGCATGCTTCAGCAATTGTTTGGTAAATTCCATCGACCCAATCTCTGTCCAAATTTCAGGGATTTTCGTCCAGGCAAACATGGTTGCTGCCGGGGGCGGCACATCCCATCCGGCCTCGAATAATCCTTTGATCAGGACATCCCGGCGCGCTTTATAGGTCTTGCGGGCATAATCAATATAATCCTGCGGGCCATTCAATGCTGCTGTTGCCGCCACCTGTATCGGCGTAAAGGCTCCATAATCCACATAGGATTTCATACGAGTGAGAGCTGCCACCAGATCCTTGTTCCCCACCGCAAAACCCATGCGCCAACCGGCCATGGAATATGTTTTGCTTAAGGAAGTAAATTCAATGGCCACATCCTTGGCCCCCGGGACTTCGAGAATTGACGGCGGAGGATTTCCATCAAAGTAAATTTCAGCATAAGCCAGATCAGACAGGATATAAATTTGATGTTTGCGGGCAAAGGCGACAATCTCTTCATAAAAAGTGATATCAACAACTTCGGCTGTCGGATTTGACGGATAATTGATCACAATAGCCAAGGGTTTTGGAATGGAATGCTTAACCGCATAGGCCAGGCCTTCCATAAAATCTTTATCGCCGCCCACAGGAATATGGCGAATGGTCGCCCCGGCAATCAGAAAGCCAAAATGATGTATGGGATAGCTGGGATTTGGCACCAAAATCACATCACCCGGCGCCGTTATGGCCTGTGCCAGATTAGCAAGCCCCTCTTTCGAGCCAAGCGTCACAATGCTTTCGGTATCAGGATCAATATCAACATTAAACCGCCGTTTGTAATAAGCGCAAATGGCCTTGCGCAATCCCGGAATGCCTTTTGAGGCCGAATAGCGATGCACTTTAGGATTCTGCAAAGTCTCCGTCAGTTTATCCATAACATGCTGGGGCGGTGTCAAGTCAGGATTCCCCATGCCAAAATCAATAATATCCGCCCCTGCCGCCCGCTCTTTTGCCTTCATGGCATTCACTTCGGCAAAAACATACGGCGGCAGTCTTTTGATTCTGTAGAAATCCTTCTCCATTTTTCCCTCTTGTAATCTTTTGGTCTAAATTTGTGACAAAATTTGTGACAAAATGGCCCTGAAATAAATATTCAGAATTTAGCGAATCTTTATGTAACAGCAAACGCCCCTAAAGCAAAATGCCTTTTATCGAATAAAAACAAAAAACTATCATATTTACATCATCCTCCTGACACACTAGAATCCGACACAGAAGAATAAATCCGGACGCTCAAGGAATAGGCATGACAGACAAGAAAACTGAGATTGACCAACTATCAGAAAATTTCGCTGAAATGTCGGCAGAATTTCAGAAAATGGCCCATGACTTTCTGGAATCCCAAAATGCCTATAAATCCGACATCGAAAATGACCCTATGCATATTGGTGAAACATTGCTTGAGCTCACCAAATATTACGCCGCCCATCCGGAAAAACTGGTCGAAAAGCAAATGTCACTATGGCAGGATTATATGACCCTGTGGCAAAATACCTCTCGCAAAATGATGGGGGAGGATAATATTAAACCAATCATTGAACCCGCAGCAAACGACAAAAGATTCAAGGACAGTGACTGGCAGGAAAACCAGATATTTGACTTTATCAAACAATCTTACCTGCTGACCGCCCGCTATGTGGCGGATGCAGCCGATGAGACAACCCACAAGCCGGGCCATGAAAAAGACAAGATGAATTTCTTCACCCGCCAGTTTATCGAAGCCATGTCACCCACAAATTTTGCCATCTCTAATCCCGAAGTCATCCGCGCGACAGTGGAAAGCAAGGGTCAAAATTTGGTAAAAGGAATGGAAAATTTCCTGAGGGATTATGATCAGGACACGGGCAAATTTACCATCAGCATGACCGATAATGAAAAGTTCGAGCCGGGCCGTAATGTGGCCGCTACCGCCGGGAAAGTCATTTACCGAAATGAGCTCATCGAGCTGATCCAATATACACCGACCACAAAGAAACAATATAAGAAGCCCTTATTGATCATCCCGCCGTGGATAAATAAATTTTATATTCTCGACCTGCGCCCTGAAAATTCTCTGGTCAAATGGTTGACAGATAAAGGCTATAGCGTCTTCATCATCTCATGGCGCAATCCGGACGCGAGCCTGTCTCATTTGGGCTTAGATGATTATATGAAGCTCGGCACGCTTTCTGCCATTGATGTGGTCAAAAAGGCCACGGGCGAGGCCCAGATCAACACCGTGGGCTATTGCATTGGCGGAACATTGCTGTCCTGCACCTTGGCCCATCTGGCCGCGAAGAAAAAACTGGATCAAATCGGCTGCTCCACATTTCTGGTCACGCAGGTTGATTTCAGCGAAGCCGGAGAACTGACCATATTTGTTGACGACAAGCAAATGGCCGATATGGAACAGAATATGGAAAAATATGGTTTCCTTGACGGTAAAACCATGTCCAACACCTTTAACATGCTGCGCAGCAATGACCTGATCTGGTCATTTGTGATCAATAATTACATGATTGGCAAAGACCCCTTCCCCTTTGACCTGCTCTATTGGAACGGCGACAATACCCGCCTGACCCGCGCGTGCCACAGCCAATATCTGCATGAAATGTACATGAATAACAATCTGGTTAAACCGGGGGCCATCACCTTGGCGGGCACGCCGCTGGATCTGACCAAGATTGATATTCCCACCTATATTCAGGCGGGACACACAGATCATATATGTCCGTGGAAATCGGTCTATAAAGATACATGGCATTTTTCCGGCCCGAAACGATTTATGTTGGCAGGTTCCGGTCATATTGCCGGTGTGGTTAATCCCCCGTCAGCCAAGAAATATAATCACTGGCTCAATGACGAATTACCCCATGACCCTGAAGAATGGCTCGAAGGGGCTATGAGCAAGGCCGGCTCATGGTGGGATGACTGGCATTCATGGCTTAGTAAAAAATCCGGGCCTAAAGTGGCCGCGAGAATCCCCGGAGACGGCCCCGTAAAAAGCATCGGGGATGCGCCGGGCAGTTATGTAAAAACACGTTATTAGAGCGCTCTAGAGCAGAAATTACAGGCTCGACGTAATCCAGCCACCGCCAAGAACGCGGTCACCAGCATAGAATACAGCAGCTTGTCCGGGAGAAATTCCCTCCTGCGGAATATGGAGTTCAAGGCGGGCGGCCGTCATATCCGGCGTTAGAAATAATGTTGCGGGGACTGGTGGTCTGGTTGACCGGACTTTCACCTGTATTTCTTGTCCGGCTTCCTGAATTTTCTGATTTTCTTGGCCGCCAAGCCAATTAATTTCCTTAAGGGTGATTTCTGAAATCTTGAGGGCTTCTTTCGGGCCAACAATAACGCGCTTTTGCGCGGCATCCAGTTTGATCACATAGAGCGGCTCACGCCCGCCAATGCCAATACCTTTACGTTGACCGATGGTATAATGGATGATGCCTTTATGCTGGCCCAGGATTTCGCCGTCCAAATGGACAATATCGCCGGCTTCCGATGCGCCGGGGCGCAAACGTTCGATGATGCTGGCATAGTTACCGTTTGGCACAAAACATATATCCTGACTATCGGGCTTGTCTGCCACCTGAAGGCCGTATTTTTCGGCAAGGAGCCGAACGTCATCCTTTTCCATGCCGCCCAGAGGAAAGCGCAGATAATCCAGTTGATCCTGCGTTGTGGCAAACAGAAAATAGCTTTGATCTTTAAGATCATCCACGGCCCTGTACATCTGGGCATGCGTGCCTGAGAGCCTTTGTTGAACATAATGACCTGTTGCCAGAATATCCGCCTTCAGGTCGCGGGCAGTGGCTAGCAGGTCTTTGAATTTTACTTCCTGATTACAGCGCACGCAGGGAATGGGGGTTTCGCCGCGAATATAGCTGTCCGCAAATTCCTGCATCACGCTGTCCTGAAACCGTGTTTCATAATCCAGCACATAATGGGGAATGTCGATGGCTTCCGCGACACGGCGCGCATCATGAATATCCTGTCCGGCGCAGCAGGCCCCCTTTTTCTGAACCGCAACGCCGTGGTCATACAGTTGCAAAGTGATGCCCACCACATCATAACCCTGTTCTTTCAGCATAGCGGCCACGACAGAGCTGTCCACACCGCCGGACATGGCCACGACCACGCGCGTATCCGCCGGCGTTTTTGCAATGCCCAGTGAATTTAATTCCAGATTAGTTATAAGATCAATATTTTCAGTCATAATGGGCGAATATAACATATTAGCCACAACTTCAAGAGAAGTTTAATGCCAAAGCTTGCACTTATATGAAATCAAGCAAGGACAATTTGGTCAATTCACTGGTAATTCTATAAGAAGCCTCAAGCGCGATCTGATCATTATTCAGCCGTGTGATGGCCTCGGCCACATTGACATCCTCAATATCCGAGATAAAAACCTCCAGAAAAACTTCCTGATTTTCATGTATTTTAATGATGTTTTCCACGTTATTTTGACGGGTACCGTTTCGGGCGACCAACACCCGAAGCCCTTCTATCGCTGCGTCCATATTGAGCAATTCTGCCTTGAGAAAGGTAAGCTGGGCGGCATTCAATTTTCCCGACAGCGGCCCGAAGGGCCCTGCGCTATATTCCGCAATATCTTTAAAAACCTGAAAAACATCCTGCGCCACTTCATCGGCCAACAGACCATATTCCGCCAACGTATTTTCCCCCACTCTGGCCGAAGGACGGCGCTGGTCATTTCTAAAAATATCGGCCACATTTGCCGCAGCCACAAGATCCGAAATATTATCACCAACCACAGGTTCAATATCTGTGCGGGCCCCACTGAATAAATTCACCCCGCCAACACTTGTATTCAATGAGCTCACCATTGTGGCATAGGATTCGCCCAGCAACTCATCAAGGGCAAAAGTTTCCTCCTGCGCAATAGCCTCCAGCATAGTATCCCGAATTTTCTGGGCATTTTCTACCATGCTTCCTAACTGAATAGCGTTGGTCTGCAGAAAACGATCCGCGTAGGTAGAGGCCCTCAGATATCCCTGAGTTTGGCTAAATACAGTCTTGGCCCCGAGCAACGTGGAAACTTCGCTGGCAAGGCCGCTGTAACTTTCTTCCTTTTTGCCCGTTGTGATCTGCATCTGGCTTTGAACCACACGGGATTGATTATTCAAAAGACTGGATAGCATCACCTGCTGATTGCCAAAACTTGATACCCGTGTCATATCATCATCCTATTCTTAAGTTTCTGGCCTAAATTTCTCGTTAAATCACACAATCCGAAGAATTGTATCAAACATTTCTTTTGCGGTATTAAGCAGTCTTGCCGAAGCAGAATAAGCATTTTGATAAATAACCATATTGCCCAGTTCCTCATCCATATTAACGCCAGATATATCTGCTGACTTTCGGTTTAATTCTTCACTTAATGACTTATTATCGCTCATCTTACTCTCGGCCAATTCGGCCCTTAAGCCTAAATTAGCCAATAAGTTAGCGCTATATTGTGCAAGCGTGACCGTCGCTGCATTCAAACCGCCTGCCCGGGAAAATTTATAAACCGTTGTTTCAAGGCTTTTCAGCGCCAGCGCCCCTGATTGATCACCAACACTTAAGGCGTTCTCGCCGACTAGTGCGGTCTGATCCAACCGTGCCAACGCCATCAGACTTGGATTATTTTCGATCACGGGCCTTACTTTCAGGCCAAGAGCAGCATCCATCCGGAAAGCATCCCCAATGCCGAAGAATGATGATAGAGATACATCCGTCGCCCCGCGCGCTGTGCTATCCGTTTTGACATGTAACTTAATGTCCGCGCCGCTATTAGAGGTTGCCACAAGCTCTCCTGTTGATGACAGAGAAAATGTCGCAAGACTGCCCAAGGGACTCGCATTTAAATCGGTCAGAATATCGTTGAAGCTGGTTCCTGCGATAGTCAGATTATATGTCCCAAGCTTAACCCCGTTTGCATCATTTATATCCAGCTGCATCGTACCGCCCGGCGTGAAACCATGAGGATCCGCCGCTGTAACGCCCGTTTCAAAATTGGACGGCACGCGGGCTTCCACCAAATTATTCATCCCAAAGAAATAAGAAAAACCGCGTCCCGCCCGGCTACTTTCATTACCATCAACCTGTGCAATAGAAACCCCATTCGTGGCCGCCGTCGCCGTCAACGACATTACGCCGTTCGTCAATGTCATCGTTCCCGCACCGGCCAAACCGGCATTCACCGCCGTAATTACATCGCCCACAGTTGTCCCGATGGCACCAAAATCAATATTTACTTTTGCAATAAGGTCGCCCGCACTATCCGTTACAGCAAAAACAGATTCTCCTGTAAAATTATGAGGATCCGATGCAAATAGCCCTGTATTTATTCCTGTCAGGTTATTGGGGGCTGGTACTGAAGTATTTAAATTGGAAACACGGTTTAATTCATTATTAAACCCCGCAGCCAGACTGCCCAATTGCAAAGAAATTTCTGGAAGATCCTTATCTCTCAGGATTAATAAACCTTTCAATTCGCCAGATGTCAGTTCGCCATCAAGTTGCAGGTTACTTGGCCGTACCGCCCCTGATACGGGGTCTAACTGATGCACGGTGATTGGTGGAAATGGTGTTGATGACGCCACCGAACCGGGCGGCGAATATTGCAATAAACTCCGGGTAACGCCCACAAGGGCAATGCCCGATGACGTTGATACCTGAACAACGTTATTGCCTGTATCCGTAATATTCAAGTCAATAATACTGGATAATTCAGTTAAAGCCTGCGCCCGGTTTTCAATCAAACCACTCGGGTTTCCGCCCGTAAGTGTTTCTTTCACAATAAGGGGGTTCAGGCTTTCAATACGCTGTGTCAAGGCATTGATACGGTCAACGCGTTCCGCGATCATATTACTGGCATCCAAGCGCATGGCCTGAATCTTTTCAGACAATGATTCGATCTCTTCACCGAACCGGTTGATAGAAGATATGGTACCTTCTTTAAGTATGGCAGATAAGGGATTCAGAGCCAACTCCGAAACAGAGTTAAAGACCTCGTCAATTCGGCCAGACAAGGAATTATTTTGATCTGGCCGTCCCAACAGCGATTGAATACGGCTCTGAAAAGCATTCTCTACTTCATATCGGGAATAGTCCGCATTTGCATCATAGCTTGCTTTGACAAGAAACCTGTCCACAACCCGTACAATGCCAGATATTTTAACGCCGCCCACGATACCGCCATTGACGATGGTTTCCTGTTGCAAAACCTGCCGCGCGTAACCCGGGGTATTAATATTTGCAATATTACTGGACGTTGTCCGAAGCGCTGCCTGATTGGTGAAAAGACCGGTCAGAGAATTATTAATAATGGAATTAATCGACATGTTCTTCCTTTCGAGCCTTAACGTCATCGTTCAAGAGGCAATTTTTTATAGGTTTCTGGATAGGCAACGCTTGCCCATAAGGGTATTTATTCCCCCCATTGACAGGATTACAGCGCATTACATTGTCATCTTCAAACATCTAAATACCCTTCCAAAATATCTACTTAAGTTACTGATAAATCAAAATAATAAGATATATCTACACCCATATTCAAGACCTTCTGCCTTACATTTTCGCCTATAATATCCAAATATATATGCAAGGTTGGGGCCAATGTTATCGCCTCGTTCATTACGCGACGCCATCCTATTCTGCCGCGCTGCAATTATTACCATGGAAAATTGGGTAATTATTACCTAGGCACAGCTCAACCTCATCGCAACAAAACAATTATTAACTTTACTTTTCATAGGCTTAGTTAAACTTCCTAAAAATGGCCTGATATTTGCTTAACTATTGGAGAGATTATAATATTTATACGCGCCAAGGAAAATAATGACGTTAAGTTCTGAGCTATTTCTCACGCCCACATATACTGCGCCGCAGGGCAGCAGTAGAGATGGCTTACTTGCGTCAAAATCATTCGCGAGCAACAGCACAAACAACGGGCCACAAAATATTGACAAGCCCCCCCTAAATCAGCCAAATGACAATTCTAATGATCGATTTAAAGATCATCTTGCCCAAGAAACAGATACCCGAAAAACGGCTAAAGATTCCGGACAAGTTGAAACAGATTCAAATACAATAAAAGCATCTAAAGAAAACAGCGAAGAAACCACCAGTATTTCAACCCAGGGGGAAAATATTCCGGCTAACGTTGAGAAGAACACCCCCCCTGCAGGCCTAGTTTATAACGAAAATCGTGATTTGACTTTAAAATATGCCAAAATGCCTGCCAAAATGCCTAATGGCAATCAAATAGAGAATGCCCTACCCTCAAAACAAGATTCTGTCGCTCAAGGGAAATCTGGCGAGGCGGTTAATATAAAGCAAAGCCTTCAGAATAATATGGCCCAAAGCAATATAACCAAGACTGAAGTGAATATTGCTGAGGTTAGTAAAGCCCAATCGACCGAAAATACAGGGAAAATTCTTGAAACTGCCGCCAAAATTGCCGCCGCAAATACACCGCAAGCGACTTCTCTTGAGAAAAATTCCGCTACAACATTGCCAAACCCAGTCCAAAACAACCCGTTATTGCCAGCCGTTAATATGGAAGATATTTCCAAAGCCAAGCCATCAACTGACACCCTTTCTAAGGGGGCAATAGGACAGACATCAACCCTGTCACCCAAACAAGATAATGCCCTATCGGGTCAAAATATATCTGACGCAGATGTTACGCTGGTCCAGAAAACAGAAACCCAAAAACCAGAAATCCAGAAACTAGGCGGCCAGACCATTAACTCACAGAATTCAGCCGTTCAAGCTGGTGCCACGGATATTGCAGGGGTTATTTCAGGGGTTATTTCAGGGGATTTGCCAAAGGATTTAACTGGGACCCAATCCGTAAATGCGGCACAAGTCAATTCAGAAAACTCAAAAGCCCAATCCGGGACACCGCAACAGTATATTGCCGCTGCGCCTATTCAAGCGACAAATCAACGCCCCGCTGAACCTCTTAAAGACTCTGTCAAAACATCCCTGAAAGGGGCCGGTAATGCTCAGGCTTCTGAAGGTTCAGAGAACAAAAACCAAGCGGCATCTTCTGAGAATATAGCGAATGCAAAATCAAATGGGTCTTCAAAGAATTCCGCAGAAAACCAATATTCTTCTCAAAATTCGTCTTCAGCAGGCCCGGCATCACTGGCCAATGGCCAGAGTATCAATAACCAAATGGGCTCAGTTCCCTTTCAAACGGAACTTAATACGGCCATGACGAAGGGAGATGTAGGGTCTCCTCTACTGAATAGCCCATCACTACAGGCAACTCTGCTATCGGTTCAGGAAATTGGGCAGCAGAATAATCTGGCTCCCACCAGTCACATCAAACCACCAACTTTGCCCGTCACACCGCAAATGGTCACCAAGCAGATCAGCATGGCAATTTTGAAACAGGCTGCAAATGGTCTCAATAGTTTTAAATTATCCTTGAAACCTGCGGAGCTGGGGCAGGTAAATATCCGGATGGATTTTCAAGCTGATGGCAAAGTGATCACCTCCGTAATCGTGGATAATGATCGCACATTGGCCCTGTTACAGCGGGATCAGGGCGCATTAAGCAGAGCATTGGAAAATGCCGGATTTAATACGGGCGGCAATGATCTGAATTTCACCCTGAAAAAGCAACAACATGATCAGAACCAATCAAAATTTTCAGAAAATAATACAGGCGACGGGGAAAATGATGATTTACACAATAATCTCGACAATATAATCAGTCGGCAACAGCTTAAAATGGCTTATTCAGATAACGCCTTAGATATAAATATTTAAGTAGGACAGATAACATGGACATAAATGCACTCACATCAGGCGCGGCATCAGCAGCAGAAAACAGCCAAACAAAGCTGGCTGAAGACTTTGATCAGTTTTTATCTCTCCTGACAACGCAGTTGCAATTTCAGGACCCCCTGGATCCCATGGATTCCAGTGAATTCACCAGCCAACTGGTTTCCTTCACACAGGTTGAGCAATCCGTTGCCACCAACAAAAACCTTGAAGATCTGATTAGCCGAGTGAGAAGTTCTGAAATGTCTAATGCGGTCGGATACCTCGGCACCGAGGTCACCATCCAAACAGATCGGGCAGGATTACGGGACGGCGTTGCAAAATGGGAATATGGCTTATCCACCAATTCAGAAGAAACGACCTTAACCGTTAAAGATTCCAATGGTAAAATTCTTCATGAAATATCGGGTAGTATTAAAGCCGGGTTGAGTGATTTCGTTTGGAACGCCCCTGCAAATACCCCTGATGGTATATATCAGCTGATAGTATCTGCAAAGACCGCCAATGGATCAGAAGTACAAACAGCCATCTATTCCAAAGGCAACGTAGAAACCATTGAAACCTTAAACGGCGAAATACATTTATCCGTCAACGGAATTTTAACAGCGACGAGCAATATTCAAGCCGTCAAACCAATTGATCCTGCATAATTTTCAGGTCACGATACAAATATCCTGTCGCAGAAGTCGCCAGTTCAGCCGCGTGAAACGCTCACAAAACATGGATTAACAGGCCAGTATGACATATTCTGTAACCTTACTGACAAACTTTAAAGGAGTAACGACATGAGTCTTTTCGCATCACTTGCATCCGGCGTATCCGGACTAAACGCCTTTAGTTCAGCCCTTGGTATGATTTCTGATAATATTGCCAACCTTAATACGGTTGGCTACAAAGAAACCCGGGCGAATTTTTCAACTTTGGTAACGGAAACCGGTGGCGTAGCCAGTTATTCACCGGGCGGTGTTCAGGCCCTGCCACAAAGTTTAATCAGCCGACAAGGCTTGCTGCAATCCTCAACATCTGCAACAGACCTAAGTATTGACGGGGCTGGTTTTTTCATCGTATCATCCAGAGGGGAAGCCGTAAATCAAAATTCAGAAATCAGCTTTACGCGGGCGGGATCTTTCACACCCAACGCGGATGGTTTTCTGAAAAACACGGCGGGGCTTTTCCTTATGGGCGTGCCACTTGATGCCACTGGGGAGGCACCAAGTGATTTAGTTCTTACCCAGCTTCAGCCCATAAATGTATCCAACCTGACCAGTACCGCCGAAGCCACAACGAATATATCAGTCAGGGCCAACCTGCAGTCATCCCAACCGCTGAACGCGGCAATTGTCGGGGCGACTTATACCTCAGCAACGGTTGCCGGATCCATGGCAGGATACGCCGCTGATGTTGCCGCAGGTATCATTCCCCCTGTGAACGGCGTAAAGTCTGATTTCCAAACAAATATTCAAATTTTTGATAGTCAGGGTCAAGTTCATACGGTAACCGTTGCGGCCTTAAGACAATCCGATAATTTGTGGAATATTGAAATTTTTGTTGATCCGCCCGGTGGTGTGACTTCTGCTCTTGCCGGAACGGGACAAATTGCGAGTGGCCAGATTGCCTTTAACGGGGATAGTACTATCGATCTGGCCAACACCTCTGCCGCTTTGTTAAACCCCATCAATGTCGCCTGGACGGGCGGCGCTGATGCCAGCAGCCTTACCTTTGACCTTGGGACTGATGGTTTAAGCGACGGCATTACGCAATTCGCCGGCGCATCTACCATCATTTCATCTTCGGCCAACGGGGCGACATTTGGTAACGTTATCGGGGTATCCATTGACAAGAATGGTGTTGTCAGCGCTTTGTTCAGCAACGGACTGGCCAAGAAAGTGTCCCAAATTCCTCTTTCCACTTTCCAAAATCCAAATGGGCTTACGCGGCGGCAAGGGAATTCCTATACCACTTCTGATCAATCCGGCAGCCTTAATCTTAAACTTGCCGGTATTGGCGGGGCCGGATTCTTGGCACCACAGACCCTGGAAGCATCAACAGTTGACCTTGCAAACGAATTCACCAAATTAATCACCATTCAAAGAGCCTTTTCTGCCAGCACCAAAATCATCACGACGGCAGATGAGATGTTAAATGAGTTGAACAGCATTAAACGCTAATAAATCAAATACTTAATGGGAAAGCCGCTTGTCATGTCACAAGCGGCTTTTTTAATTTTAACCTGCTCAAATTGTAATAGATAAAATTTTCATCAATATTTTATTTCTAATTAACCTCGTTCATTAGGCTTTCTTTAAAGGCTTGCGATTATTCTGAGTATCACATGAAGATGTTACCGGAGATTAGTATATAATGAGTAGATTTCAAGATATGTCAGCTGCACCAGTATTGGGGCCGACAGGGGAGCCGCTTACCTTAGAGGACCTTCCGCCGTCCAATACCAAACGATGGGTCATCCGGCGTAAGGCGGAAGTCGTTGCTGCGGTAAGGGGCGGGCTGCTTTCCTTAGAAGACGCCTGTAAAAAATATACCCTTTCTGTTGAAGAGTTCCTCTCTTGGCAGCGCGCCATAGACAAAGACGGCCTGCTTGGCCTGCGCGTCACAAGAGTTCAGGACTATCGGGCAACCACACCGCAAAGATATGATAACTAAAATCATTTTTTTAGTTATCAAAAATTCTTAAATATTTTAAATAACCATGGGAAGTGATTCTCATGGTTATTTTTTTATCTCCGCATCAAACGCCTTTTTTTAGGCAAAACATA
Organism: Alphaproteobacteria bacterium; assembly: GCA_024280095.1. GTDB lineage: Bacteria > Pseudomonadota > Alphaproteobacteria > Sphingomonadales > Emcibacteraceae > Paremcibacter. The sequence goes on from JAJRQU010000131.1 coordinate 33,840, forward strand.
CTATATATAGTATGTTATTTTCAAAGACCTCAATTTGTAGGGGCATTGAGAATCCTCATATTTTTGACTGTCAACATATTTATCTGCAATACTAGGCAAAAATTGCCTACCATTAACTTGTTGTTTACTTAATAATTGGTAAACTTCATTTAACGTTGACTCAATTCATCATACAACGTTCATTATTATAGTTAAGTGATTAAAAAAAATATATTAGGGAAACACATCGTGAATGGCTTAGCAGAATTTTTTAAGACTTTAGGGCCAGCCAGATTAGCGGCAATGGCTACTGTTGCGGCAATTACCATAGGCTTCTTTGTTTTCCTGTCCATAAGGTTATCCACACCCAATATGGCGTTATTATTTAGCGGCCTTGATTTAGCGGACTCATCCAGAATTGTCCAAAGTTTGGAAGCACAGGCCATTCCCTATAAACTGGTTGGTGATGGCAGTACTATTTTAGTCCCCGACGACCAAGTCAACAGAATACGGATTTCTGTAGCCGAACAAGGCTTAACAAGTGGCGGGTCACTGGGATATGAAATTTTTGACCGGGGAGATTCCCTTGGTGCCACAAGTTTTGTTCAAAACATCAACCGTTTGCGCGCCCTTGAGGGGGAACTGGCGCGGACAATTCAAGCCATTGAAAAAGTGACCAGCGCCCGTATTCATCTGGTATTGCCGGAACGACGACTTTTCAGCAATGAAAACCGTCAGGCCACCGCCAGTATATTCATTAAAACAAAAGCGGGGCGGCTAGGCCGAAATCAAGTGATGGCCATTCAAAATCTGGTCGCAGCCGCTGTGCCTGACCTGCAGCCCGAACGCATTTCCATTGTTGATCAAAAGGGCTCCTTACTTGCCCGTGGATCATCAGAAGATACGACCTCCCTTCTCGCACTATCTTTAGAGGAAAAGAAAATCTCTATGGAGAGCCGTCTGCGCAGTCAAATCGAAAATCTGATTGAAAAGACGGTTGGTCTTGGCAAGGTTCGGGCGGAGGTCAGCGCGGAACTCGACTTGAACCGGATTACCAGCAATTCAGAAATTTATGACCCGGATGGTCAGGTGGTTTTATCAGAATCCAGCGAAGAAAGAATCAGTAACAACCGTGAAAATGCGGATGAAAAAACGGTTTCTGTCAATAATAATCTGCCCGATCAGGATGCCGAGGCTGACCCAGAGCAAGCCATAAAAAATCAATCTTCTGATAGTGAGGCCTCAACCACCACAAATTTTTTAAATTCTAAAACCATTCGAACTCAAATCCACGAGGCCGGAACGGTGAAGAAAATTTCCGTCGCGGTCTTGATTGATGGCACCTATCAAGATGCCGGCGAAGGTAATCCACCGGTTTATCAAGCCCGGAATGCCGATGATCTTGCAAATATTGAAGCCTTGGTCAAATCTACCATAGGTTTTGACGAAGAACGCGGTGATTCCGTTTACGTCGTCAATATGCAATTCGCTACAATAGATTATGGCGAAGAAGCCGCCGAAGAAGGCCTGTTTGATTTCAGTAAAGCCGACATGATGCGTTTCATTGAACTTGGGGGATTATTATTGATTGGTCTTATGGTCATTTTCTTTGCCCTCAGGCCGTTGATTAAATTCCTGACGGCGCCGCCCGTAAATTACCTGCCGCAAACGGCCGCCCTAGAAGGTGCCGCAGATCAGGCTCAATTACCTCCCGGCCAACAAGCCGCAATCACGGGGCCGGATGATCGACCCAGCGTTACATTAGTTGATGATCAAGGCAGGCAATTGACTTCCCGTGAGGTCGCGAAACAAACAGGTGCCATTGATTCTGCTATTGATGTTGCCGCCGTAGAAGGTAAAATACAAGCCACTGCCCTGAAGAAAGTCGGGGAACTTGTTGAACGACATCCGGAAGAATCCGCTGCCGTCGTTAGAGGTTGGTTATACGGATAAT
>JAJRQU010000132.1 GCA_024280095.1 Alphaproteobacteria bacterium
GGTGTCGCCCGCCAGAATTGATCCGGCGACCAGCCAAAATTAACATAGGCTATTTCCCCATATCGCGACCAGTTGATTTTATCCATCATCACCAGCATTTAAACCCACAAGACACAGGGTCAGCAAATCCCGAACCACCGGTGATACTCTGGAGACGCCTTCATCCAGCAGCAAGCTGCCCACATCTTCAAAGTTCATCTGTTCTTCCATGGTTGCCCAGATAATAACGGTCATTTCTTTAAAGCCAAAATTTCCGTCCGCCGCCTTTACCGCAAGGCCAATGATACCGCCGAGCCTGTCTTCAATATCCATGATCGCCTGAAATGTGGGCTTTAGGCGATATTCCGCGCCGGACAGCGTGATGATCACACTATTTCTAAAGGATTTATCAAACATTGACAAAACTTACCATGCCAGAACTTTCCAGCGCGATACTATAGGTTCGCTCGCCGTTGTAATCTCCGGAAAATTCCAGTGACGTAACCTGAAAGGCTCCGGAAAATTTATCGCCGCTTTCAAAGACAATCTCATAATTATCGACACTGCTTGCCAGAGCTTTGGCCTGCAAATTGGCCTCACTTGCACTATCGGTGAAAATACCGCTGCCGCCAATGGAAATCTGGCGAATACCCGCGCCGGATAAAATTTCTCGCCAGCCCCCGGAAGTCTTATTGGTCACATCAACTATTTCGTTATTTATTCTGATGGATGTAGAGCGCATGCCCCCCACCACCGTGAATATTTCGGGGCCGCCCCCGTCGCCAATTCTCAATAAAAAGGCCCGTCCTTTTTCCGCTGCCATATGCTTAAGTCTCCTATTGTTTGGTTGTTAAATTATGGGGTTAAATCATTTATGAATTTTGTATGCTGCTCGCACGAAAGCGTAATATGCCGTGACGTATGTCACCATTTTCATCAAAGAAATTCTCGAAAAAGATAAATTTCAGCTCAATAAGCTGATGACCAATCAGGGTCAAATCCTGACCCGCAAGCAAATCTGCGACCTTATCGGCCAGAGCGCGTATCTGGCCCCCGCCTTTTTGGCCAGACCAGATATGAACATCTATGATATGCTCCTGACCCGAAAAATCCTTGGCTGACCAATCATATGAGCTGCCTTCCCCAATGGTTATATAGGGCAGATCCTGGCCTTCCGGGGCCGGGTCAAAGATACCGGAAATTTCCGCCATCAAAATACTGTCATTATCTAATTTGTCATAGATCGCCTGCCACAGGCTTTGCGTTGCAAGTAACGTCATAGCTGATTTCTTTCAGAAAAAATGCGGGGTTAAATATATTTTGGATAACCTATCTAATAAAGCCTGAGAAAGTCACCTTCACCTCTTCCACCGCCGGGGTAAGAAAAGGTCTGGCGGGCTGATTTATGGTGCCGAATTCCACAAACCTGGCATAGGACTTGTCCGTAAAAACCCGAGTTTCCCCCTCCGGCGTCACCACACTATCGATGGAATTTGCCAAGGGGCTATTGCCTTTACGGCGCTTCAAATTGGCATATACTCTCTTTCGCGCGCTACTCACGATTTGATCTGCTATTTGCGCTATCATGCGCGCCAGTTCTTTCTCATAATCCGCCGCCCTATTTGTCAATTGTAGTGAGGGCATCAGGGCTGATCCTCCACAACGTCAAATTCAAGGATACGCTTGCGATTGTCAGGATTGAGAAAACTGACCACACGATAGGCCTGTCCCTGCCACAAAATTCTTCGGGTACCCAGTAATATGTCTTGATAGCGCACCTGAATTTTATATTTCCCCACGAATTTATTTTGCCGCGCCGTGATTTCTGCGTCATTGGATTTTGCCTTAACATCGGCCCAGACGGTTGCAATATCTTGCCAGCTTTGTAATTGTTCGCCCGCAGATATAGAGGTGAATAATTGCTTCTGGCAGGTGATTTTTTGATGCATTTTTCTCGTCATTACAGCGCCACCCGCCGGGAAGGTTGCCATAGCTTTTCGGCTATCATCACCGCCTGATTTCCGGATAGCCCCCCCTCATAGGCGGCGGCCACCCAATGAAGCAGCCCATGACGGATATCATGGGGAACGTCATTTTTCCCCGCGCCAAAACCCGCCGTTACGGTAATTTTTATGCCCTCAATATCCCGTTCAGGCGTTGGCCAATGATCGCCGACCCTGACCAGAATTCTGGCCTGATAAGAGGTGCGATCCAGAAGATATTTCTCCGGCAAAATCTCCTGAAATTCCTCCGCAATCCAGACGTCTATTCTATCCACAGATAAAACTGGCGAGAGCGGGATCGATATCACCTCCTCTGTCCAGTCATTATAGGTAAGCTGCCATTGTTGTTTGATCAATTTTCGTCCGGTAAACGTCTCGCAGGCCCTTGTAGCCGCCCGAATGAAACCCGCGATCATGGCATCTTCATCATTATGCGAGACTTTTAAGAAATCCCGCACCTCGGGTAACCCAACGGCAAGACTTTCTGCTTCTGAAATAAGCTGTATCATCATTTTTCTTCAACCCTGATGGTTATGGACCGCTCATCTGTCCGGCCCTGATTCGTAGTAATCCTGTTGGTGAGCTGATATATTTTTCCAGCAATGCCCGCCGCGACAAATACGCTGGCCTTGCCCGAAACCATTGGCGGGATTGTATCTATGCTCAGATCATTGATGGCCCCCTGGGGCAGAATAAACCAGATGCTCGCCGTGATCTCTTCGCCGGCCAACAGATAGCTTGCCGACCAGTCAATGGCATAATCAATAACCGCATTGGGATCTTTTAAATATTGCTCACTCATAGGCTGGGGTCCGCGATCTCCACATCCCATGTGCTTAGGGTAAGCGAGCTTCCGGATGTCAGGCCAAGGGACGTACTTGTAGTGACATAAAGCAAAACACTGTTGACCGTATCGAGCAAGGCCACATGATCCGCCGTGCCTGTATTATCCACAATAATGCCCGCCTTTGCCACCACCGCGACTTTTCGTCCGCTCACATCACCGTTGGATATGGTGAAATCCGCAGGCGTCATTGGCGCATCGGCCAGAAAATTTGCGCCGCCCACATTGGCCGCTGCAAAATTTGCCGGCTCGCCCGCGCAGGCTGTCATAAGCGTGCATTTTGTCCTAATTTCATTCAGCGCCACATCCAGTACGCTATCGTCGACTATCTTTCCCATAATTAAATCCTTTTGGTTGAATGGTTGATTGCTTCTATTGTCCGAAGTTCGCCAGCATTTGAAAATGACTTGTTTGCCCGGCGGGCTTCATGCATTCTGCTGGGGCTTGGTGCAAAACTTGCGGAATCAAATAACGGGGCGATATCTGCGCTCAATAGATGGACAGAATTCTGCATAATCATTGTTTGAAACTGCAAAAATATTACATCATCACTGGAAACCGCCTGCCCATTATCCGAAATGACAAGTATTTGATTTTGGAATAATATAACGTCATCAGAGGCCAACACATGCTCGCCATCATCAGCCGTAACGGTCAGGCCAAATGTGAGAACGGCACTCAGGCTCGCTAGATTATGATTGGATGGCGCAACATTTAAATTATGCATTTGCACCAGAATAAGCGCGTCGGAAGAAATATTATGACTAATTTTCTGAACAGTTAGCGTTATCCCACCGCCAGCCGCATTCTCCGGCGTTCCCGCCGTGGCAAAGGTTGCCGGACTCGACTGATTATTATGTTCTGTTGTGAGCCATCCAGAGGACAAAACCCCATTAACCACCCGGCTTTCGCCAATCAACCCAGCATAGGGCCAGCCGATCGTCCCCAGACCTCCATTTCCCCTATATCCGATCCGAAGCGGAATGGTAGGTCTGCTGGTTATAGAGATTCTGTTGATGTTGGCTTCAAAAACACCATTAGCGTAAACATCAACATCAGTAGGGGTGTTGATAACAATATCAATTTTTTCCCACCCAGCAACGGGATTATAAGAAAAAGCTACTGAGCCTGTCCCCGACGTATTTAAAAAAATTGTGCCTGACCAATATCCTGATTGGAATTGATTGGTGGAGGCATCACGCCTGGAAAAATATGTTGCGTCGCCTGTTCCGTTAATCCAATTTTGTAATGTGAAACCCGTGGTTAAGTCACCAATTGACGCATCTAAAACCCTTTGCCTCGGTGCAGTCAGGGCCGCGCCACCCCATGGGCCGGTGGCAACAACACCACTCCCGTCATCAACCATGGCAGTGCCAGTTGCGCTATCCGTTACCCCGCCGTCATGGCTCACAAATGCATAATCCGCCCAAACCGCATTACGGCCATAGGGATCGGTGACAGGCGGCTGAATCTCACCGGTTTTCTTGTACCAGACATAAAATGTTCTGTCTGCGCCTGTGTTAAGGGTTTGCAGTTTTACGTGTATCTCAGCAAAAGGAGTCCCGCCAGTAATAAAGGACACGACTTCACAAGAAAGCTGAACAGCCCCTGACGCATCCTCTGAAAACCGAACGTCTCCGCCGCCGTTCAAGGCAGAATTAACGCCGCCGCCCAACATCTCAGCGGGCAGGTTATCTTCTGTTACAAGAACAGGAAAGTTCGTATTGCTGCCCGATATTTGCGCATCAGGAATCGTGATGATACATTTTCTAGCCCAGCCAGTCGGAAATGCCATATTTTACCCATTCCATGATCTAATGACTTGAAAAATAAAAAAGAGGGCGGCCAAAACAGCCGCCCCCAATAGTTTGCAGGAGGAATTACGACTTAAACTGCGAACTGCAATAATTTGATGGCTTGATCATTGGTCACGGCCCCGCCAACACGTTTTGTGGTGTAAAAATGAACGTAAGGCTTATTGGAATAGGGATCGCGCAGAATCTGCGTTCCGCTGCGATCCGTAATGGTATAGGCCCGTTTCATATTGGCAAAACATAGGGACAGGCTGGACGCTGCCCGGGTTGGCATTTCCGCCACTTCGACCACAGGGTAGCCAAGCAAGGTTGACGGCGCAGAACTTTCCAGCGCGGGACGCCAGAGGTAATTACCATCTGCATCCTTGAATTTACGGATTTCTGCAAGCAGGCTGGTGTTCATGTAGAATTTGGCCTCAGAACGATAGCCGGATTTCATTTCATGGATCATATCCACCAGAATATCAGAGGGGTCGGCGGCGGCCCAATCCCCGGCAACGCCGGTTGTCAAGGCTTGTATATCCCCGAAAGTCCGGCTGTCATCGCCGGCTGAACTAACCGTATATTGCAAAAATCCTCTTGGCTGATTAATCCCGCTACCATTCACAAAGGCCCCGTTTTCCTGATAGGAGAATTCCTCGGCCAGCTCTTCGGACAGCCATCTGTCCACATTGAAATCGGCATCATCCAGCATGGTTTGTGTTGCCGCTGGGTTGGCATATATTTCGCCAAGCGGCGGCGTGATTTCCTGCAGGGTTGGCGTGGCCGTTTCAACCCGCGCGCCTGTTTCGGAAATCCAGCCGGACGTAATCCCGCCCACATTAACCAGCTTTTTATATTTAGAAGAGCCAATGGCAACCACATTAGCCTCTGCCCGAATGGGCGATAAATCCCTCAGGCGTTTTTCAATCTGTTGATCCAGTTCAACCGGAACCGCATAACCGCCGTCCGTATTAACGGTGGTGCTGAGGGCTTTCTGATCCAGATTTTGAGTATGTCCTTTACGGATAAAGCCCTCAAAAAACTGGCGTTTCTGTTCCATCTTGATCATATCCTGATCTTGTTTGGCGGATAAATTGGGCCGCCCGGCGGCAGCCTGCATCGCCTTCGCCGCCCCTTGCAGCCGCGCCATCTCTTTATTCAGGCGATCCAGTTTTTCTTCCGTAATCACATCTGCCTGTCCTTTGCTTTCAATCTGCGCCAGTCTTTCATCATTGGCAGATTTGAAAGTTTCAAAAGATCGGGTCAGGTTTTCCAACGCTTCTTTAGTTTCCAATGTCATTCATAGGTCTTTCTTTAGTGAATACCCACTCGCACCATTGCAAGCAGGCGGCGCCATAAGCGCGGTTAAATGCCGAAGACCGGCAACAAAAGCGGTCTTATCCACCGCA
>JAJRQU010000133.1 GCA_024280095.1 Alphaproteobacteria bacterium
AGACACCGCATGAGGTTTACTCAAAAGCGCAGGGTATGGGGAATTCCCCATCCCCTGTAAAACAGAAACAGGCAGCATAAATGACAACAGGATACACCTTAACTTCGCTGTCAAACTGTGCAGACAATTAGGACCACTTCAATTGTTAATTTCCCGTCATTATTGAGAAGTGCAAGCCATGTGCGTGTCACACGCACTGATCTTGGCAAGGGGGAGAATCCCCCCGTTGCATCCCCTTAAAACCATGCCGAATATTATTCGGGCATGATGAGGCTTTGCCTCAAACTCCAAGAGCTATCAAACTCAACCTGACCAAATATAGCGTATTTGGATGCGCATTATAGGAGGAAACAATGCCAGTATCGGGACAAGTGATAATATCATCGGTTTTTAATTGTGCGATCTCTTCCAATCGTGCCCCTGAAAAAGCCGCGAGTAATGGAAACCAAAATTTCACATCAGAATTGACACCTGTATGTTGAAAACCAAAATCAATGCCATATTCCTTATCAGGGAAGATCAATTTCAGGTCATCATTTGAAAACGGTAGACGGTTGATCGATTTACTTTGTTTGGTATTTGGGATTTCAATATGGCGAGAAATATCATTGGTTAAAAAACCGCAAGTATCAGCATATTCAAAGATACCCTTTAACTGCCCTAAATATTCAGCGCGGGTTTTGTCAGAGATTATTTGGTGTTGGCTGTCAGGGTTTTTGGCCATTTTAATGGCTTGTGCGGTGGTAAAGCCTTTCTTGGTATAATTGGTCGGCATACGGGTAAGCCAGTTTTGAACATCCGATAATTCTTTTAAAGTGATGTCATGGATCATTTGCTTATCAAACAAGACCTTCCAAAATTCCAAACGGCTTTGATAACCTGATACAGTTCGGGCAGATAGCTTTTTACCGCGCCGCCCTTGGGTCACAAGTTTATTAATATAAAGATCAATGGCTTCGTTAAATGGCGTTGGCGTTTCGGGTTGAATCTCCTGTAATTGCTTCACTGTTGGAGGATAGGCTTGATCATTTAATGATAAGAGCCGTTCTAAAATATCAGGTTGATCAGCGAATTTTGTGAGCAATTTATTGGCATTTTGATGCATTTCTTGGGCGAATTTCTTCTCATCTTCGGGATTGTCGAGATCGAAGACATGTTTGCGCCCAAGTGCGTCATGGGTTTCAATATACCGCATATTATTTCCAAAGCTTTGGTGCGTGCCGTCAGATAGAAATTTTGTAAAACAATGTATGGTTTTAAATGAAAAATCAGTATTAGACATATTCTTTAGCGTGTCAAACCCTGACTGGCATTCAACCCAGAAGGAAAGTGAGCGTTTTTTTGCCAGTGACTTATCTGTAGTATGGAGCGATTTTCTCAACTCGCGCCTGCCATTGAATATTGAAGTTAAGGAAAGAGGGATAATAACGCGCCCGACCCATGTATTTTGATGGCGGTTACGTATTAAAAATTGGCCTGTTGCCATGACACTATCTCGCATAATCATATGCCCGAACAGTGGTGCATCATCGTAAATGGCGCACAAAGTGAACGGGGCATAAATCAGCCCGAACGATTGTGCATCATGCTAATGATGAACTGAGTGAACGGCTCACATGTGTATCACCAAAGTGTACCACCTTGGCACCATAATATTCTGAGGATTATTAATGCGTTGATAAATAACGCATTTTAAGAAGTGTGGTGCCCGGGGGCGGATTTGAACCACCGACACGCGGATTTTCAGTCCGCTGCTCTACCCCTGAGCTACCCGGGCATAATGGGTCATATGGGGGGCCACTTGCGTGGGTGGGTGGGTTATAGAAAAAAACACATGATCTGTCCAGCACTCGTTTTAAAAAAATGCATGGCCGATGAGAACCTCAGTTTTACAGCCGTTATCAAAGGTTTAATATGTTTCGTCCGGTTCGGTTTCCGGTATGTCCGCTTTCTCGCCGGGAATCACATAGCTGCCCTTAAGCCAACGGCCCAAATCCACATCGGCGCAGCGCGAAGAACAAAAAGGATGGTGTTTTGACGCGACGGCGTTTTTATCACATATTGGGCACAAGTTATTGTTGTTGGCGGCTTTCATGATTTACGTCCCTTTAATTTCGAGCTTGCTTCCGGTGCGGCGGGTGAATGTATTTAACAGCTGCGGCTGAGCCATAATCCAGTCGCGAACAGTTGGTGCGGCCTTGACGGAAAGCGCAATGCCGGGTTTGGCGGCGGCATCCTGCTCAGATCGACGCAAAAGCGCAAGGGCGGCTGTTTCAACCGTGGCAACGGGTGAGGCCTCTGACAACATTTGCCGGCTCAGGGAACGGTGGCGGCTTTTTCGGGTCAACTCAAGCAGACCGAAGGCCGACATATTGCTGCGCTGGATTTGTGTCGGGTCTTCGAGGATGAGATTATCGACGACGCCGAGCAGGTTGCTGATATCTGATTTTGTAGGGGTTTTATGGCTGACATCCTTTTGACCGGACATATTGATAAAGTCAATGATGATCAGGCCGCTTAAGCCGCGCAGGCGTATTTGCCGGAAAATCTCCCGCGCCGCGCCGGAATTAACTGAAAAACGTTGTTTTTGCGGGTCAGTATGCACTTTTGCATTGCCCATATTGACATCAATAACGACCATGGCCTCGGTCTGTTCAATGGTGATCCATGCGCCGGACGGCAGGGGGATTTTTTTCTCGAAAATCTGATCCAGATCTTCCTCAACAGAGAAATCTTCAAACAGGGGCGCGGGGCCTTGATACCGTTGCATGCGGCCCAGCAAGTCCGGGGCAAATTCTCTGGCCCAGGTTTGGGCAAGCTTAAGCGCGGAGGGTTGATCAAATATAATGCGCTCATGTTTGCTGCTGCCATATTCCCGTAATATTTGCTGCAGGCTGTCAGGGGCCTGAGACAAGAGGAAGGGGACTTTCTTCTTATCCCTGTTCGCCGTTGCATCCCGCCAGTGACGGATCAGATGTTCGGCGGTTTTTTTTAAATCTTTGAGGGGAATATGTTCGGCTTCGGTGCGCAGGGTAAGCCCCATGCCGTGCAAATTCAGACCGCCGCCAAAAGCTTTTAATTCTTCTCTGCGGGCTGGATTTTTAATTCGGCTGGAGACAAAGGCTCCCTCGCGAAAGGGGTGCAATATGAGCGCCGAGCTAACGACTTCAATGCGGCAGGTGAGCTTAACGGATTTATCACCGACAGCATCTGCCGTGACCTGAGTGATAATTTTTTGACCTTCATGGAGCAGGCTGGTCAAGTCGGCCGGTTTTTTGCCCGCACGTTTGGGTAAAAGCTTTAGCGGAAGAAACCCCGTTATACCCTTTCCCAGATCAACAAAAGCTGCTTGAAATTCCTGACTTAGAGAGGTTACTCGCCCATAATATATGGCCCCCATAAGGCTCTGGTCATTATCCCGGAAAAGGCGGATTTCAACGGGTCTCCCATTTTCCATATGGGCAAGGCGGGTTTCACCAAGGGCAGAATTAATCAGAATATCAGAAGACATAGCCGTTTCCCTGCAGCATATTTGTGGTTTCAAAAAGAGGCAGGCCAACAACATTGCTATAGGAGCCATTGAGGGACTTGATAAACCGCGCGGCATGCCCTTGTATGGCGTAAGCGCCGGCCTTTCCCTGCCATTCATCATGGGCAAGGTAGTCGTCCAGGTCTTGGGCAGAGAGACGCTTAAACGTCACGCTGGTCACGGCAACGCGGGTATATTGATGGCCGCCGGGGGTGATGAGGGAAATACCGCTATAGACTTTATGGCGGCGTCCGGAAAGCAGCCTTAAGAATTTTCGGGCTTCCTCAGGATTGCGGGCTTTTTCCAATATGCGCTTTCCCAATGCCACCACGGTATCAGCAGCAAGAATAAAACAGTCTGGATGGTCTTTCCGGATGATTGCGGCCTTGGCAGAGGCCAGTCGTTTGGCCAGCGCGCGCGGGGTTTCTTGTGGCTCTGGCGTTTCATCAATATCTGCCGCGATAATGTGATCCGGCGTAAGGCCAATCTGCGCCAAAAGCTCTTTCCTGCGGGGGGAGGCAGAGGCCAAAATTAGTTTGTTTTTATTTTTTTTAAAGGATGTCATAGATATAGGGTAACCGATGTGGACCGGATTTGTGAAGCCAAAATCGCTCTATGAAATCTTTTCTGGATAATAGTATAACAGGAAGAGGCCCACACTTATTTAAAGCGATAAGTAATGCGGCCTTTGGAGAGGTCGTAGGGAGTCATTTCGACTAATACATCATCACCAACCAATACGCGGATGCGGTTTTTACGCATTTTTCCGGCAGTATGGCCAAGGATTTCATGATCATTCTCAAGTTTTACGCGGAACATGGCGTTGGGCAGTAATTCCGTTACCACGCCACGCATTTCCAATAATTCTTCTTTCGCCATCTTGGCTCCTCATTAAACATCTTTGGCAGATAAATAGCTGAAACTGAAGATTTTTCAAGACATTTTCTTGTTTTTCCTTGAATTGGCCAAAAAGAAACCCTTTTAAGTGGAGAAATCAGAATGTGAAAATATATGGAGAAATTTTAACAGTCGTCAAATAATGGTTAAGTTTAGAAAATCTTACGCGAAAAATTTATGGTGTCGGTTTCGTCTTGCCGCGAAAAATCCAAGCAGCCCGAGCCCGAGTAAAGCCATTGAGGCAGGGGCCGGAACCCCGAAACTCTTAGCCTGCGGGACTATTTCCTGCACAATCACATTGTCAAATTGCAGCCAATTCCCTGTTGTCTCTACCCAAGAGACCTGGGTAAGGCCTTGCCAATTGAAAATAAAAGTTTCGAGGCCGAGAATGGCCTGCAGGGCAATGGTTTGTGATATTGTCCCGCCTATCGCGTATGTCCCGATGAGTAGAATATTCTGGGGTGTCCGAAAATTAAAATAATCTGCAAAATCAATGGAAATCAAGTCAAAGGCGTTGCCGTTAATATTGGTAAGGGTTGTCGTGGCTTTTGGGGAGTTCTGGGCAAAGGTTACGCCCCCAGGGTCGGCATTATAGCGGCTGTTTGGATCTCTATGGAGAATGCAAAGAGCGAAATTCTGGCAATCGTTAAAGAAGTTAAATCCTTTTGAATCAAGGGAGTTTCCGCTATAGGACCGGTTGATTTCCTCGAAGTCAATCACAACAGCATAAGCGGGAAAGCTGATCATATTCAGGCCGAATGAAACCAGGATTACAATAAAATTTTTTCTAAAGTTACGCATACTCATAATTTACTCAATTGTTGCAGTGATAGGATGTCCCTGTATTTATATGATTTAAAGAATATTAAAAGATTAACTTTGTGATTATAAATATAGTTTTTAGACGGTTGGGAAATAATCAGAGGCAAAATGTTTTTTTATTTTTTGGCTGAGCATATCGCGTGTTTGGCGGAAAGCGGACATGATGTTTTCGCGGTTACCGGCAACCGCCGTGGGGTCAAGGGTTGGCCAATATTCGACCCGACAATCCAATGTGCGGGTCAGGTCGATGGCTTTATGTTGTGCTTCTGGGCTTAGGGTCACGACAAGGTCGAAAGAGCTATCCATCAAATCTTCAAATCTTTTGGGTTTATGCCCGGATATATCAAGGCCTTTTTCTTCCATAACGGCGACGGCGAAAAGATTGACCCCGCTATCTTCGGGTCTTATACCGACGCTTTCCACATATATTTTACGGCCACAGTAAAATTTGGTCAGGCCCTCTGCCATGGGCGATCGTACCGCGTTGAAGTTACAGATAAACAGGATGCTGGCCGGCATCTCAAGGCGGTTTGCCAGTGCCTTATCGTCCGCCTTTTCGTCAAAGGGGTCAGTATATTGGGGTGAGCTGACAATCTTTGCCATAGGGTTATCTAATCTGCAAAACGCATATCAGGGTGAACAGGCGGCGCGCAGTGGGAAAGTCCATTTTAACCTTCTCGCCAAGCCTTTCCAGTAGAATTTCGGATCCTTCATCATGGAGCCCGCGCCGTGCCATATCTATGGTTTCAATCTGCCGGGGGCTTGCGCTTTTGATGGCGGAAAAATAGCTGTCGCAGATTTGAAAATATTCCTTAATGGTCTTTCTGAGTAAGGTCAGCGGCAGAATGATGATGGAAAGCTTGTCATCCATTGTCATATCCTGATCCGCATATATGTCCATGGCCAGCCGGCTTTCTTCCATTCTGAGAATGACCCGGAAGGGGCCGGCGTAATCATGGGGCAGATTTTCCAAGGGCTGATAAGAATTATCTTCCAACAGATCAAAGATAGCGACGCGGCGTTCGTGATCGATATCCGCATTGCGGCGAATGATGGATTTTTCATCCAATTCGATATGGCAGATCCGATAATTGCTGCCCGTCATTATTCTG
>JAJRQU010000134.1 GCA_024280095.1 Alphaproteobacteria bacterium
CAAGGTGAAGCATGGCAACTTTCTCGTCCAGATGCTTGGGCAAGACATAAACTTTATTGTCATAATTCTTGTGATTTTCCCATAATTCTATCTGGGCCATAACCTGATTGGTGAAAGAGGCGCTCATGACAAAGCTGGGATGTCCTGTCGCACAGCCAAGGTTCACCAAACGGCCTTTGGCCAAAACAATCAGGCGCTTGCCATCCGGAAAAACAACCTCATCAACCTGTGGCTTGACTTCTTCCCAAGCGAAATTCTCTAACGCGGCAATTTGAATTTCTGAATCAAAATGACCGATGTTACAGACAATCGCCCGATCCTTCATGTCCCGCATGTGGTCGAGCGTTATGATATCCTTGTTACCCGTCGTAGTGACAAATATATCGCCAACTTTAGCCGCGTCTTCCATGGTCACGACCTGATAGCCCTCCATGGCGGCCTGCAAAGCGCAAATGGGGTCAATCTCCGTGATCAAAACCCGCGCGCCCTGATTACGCAGACTGGCCGCAGAGCCTTTTCCCACATCGCCGTACCCGGCAATAACCGCAATTTTACCGGCAACCATCACATCGGTCGCCCGCTTGATACCATCAACCAGACTTTCCCGGCAGCCATAGAGGTTATCAAACTTGGACTTGGTCACGCTGTCATTCACATTGATCGCAGGCACCGTCAGCCGGCCTTCTTTTTCCATTTGATAGAGCCGTAGAACGCCCGTCGTGGTTTCTTCGGAAATGCCGCGAATATCTTCCAGTAATTCGGGGAAATCCCCATAAATCATCGCCGTCAAATCACCGCCGTCATCCAAAATCAGATTAGGCCGCCAGCCATCCGGCCCAACGATGGTTTCCCGAATGCACCAGAGGAATTCCTCTTCGGTCAAGCCCTTCCAGGCAAAGGTCGGGATATTGGCCACCGCCATAGCCGCAGCGGCCTGATCCTGAGTCGAAAAAATATTACAGCTTGACCAACGCACTTCCGCACCAAGAGCAATGAGCGTTTCCATCAACACCGCAGTCTGAATGGTCATATGAAGGCAGCCGGCTATGCGGGCGCCTTTTAATGGTTGGGCCGCGCCAAATTCTTCGCGCAGCGCCATAAGGCCCGGCATTTCAGTTTCAGCAATATTAATTTCCTTGCGGCCCCACTCGGCCAGCGCAATATCGGCAATTTTATAATCGGTAATGTCGCTCATGACGTGTCTTTCTTAATTTCAGGGTAAAATACAGAGCGCTTATAACAGCATATCACAGCCGCAACAAGCATAAAGAAATCTTTATATTGTTATATAATAAAGACTAATCTTTAAAGAATCCCTAATCTCTCTACTGCCTGAGATAAAATTATTTGATCTGGCCATGTTCCAGTTTAAACGTCACCAGACCGTCGGCGGCGGCCATGGTATATATATTATTTTCCTGTGATATAATTGTTCCGGGTTCATGATTATGCTTTTCATGCCAGAATGACACAGCCGATATAGACTCAACCATGCCGCCCGGGCTGATATATCTATGGGCCCTTAAATATTTTTCCACGGTCTCAACATTTTTATGATAGTCAACTTTAAACCTGTCCGGATGGGCCATGGGCCAATAATCACCGGGCTTGTGCGTTTGAGGAAAGGCGTTTTCCCAGCATTTCTCCGGAGAGTCCAAAAAACGTTGCAGCAATTTTCTGGCAATGGTTTGGCTCTCATGCAAGAGGCCTTCGAGATTTTCACTGCCGCGCAAAAGGATTTTTTTCTGCAGGATTATATCGCCATCATCCCATTTTGGTGACAGCTTATGCAGGGTAACGCCGGTTTTTTTCAACCCCTTGACAATAACATAGGGAAGCGGCATTGGGCCGCCGCCCTCAGGCAGCAGGGAGGGATGGATATTCGCGCCATAACGTAGGCTTCCCCCCTGCCACGGCGGTATTTTATGTCGGTATCCGGCAGAAAGAATCATATCACAGCCTTGCTGCTGAAGTTCCTTTATATCATCCTTTGTCGGCTTGGAATATAGGATAGGAATATCAAGGCTTTTCCCTAGCCTGCACACATTCCTGATATAATCATATTCATCGGCATCAGGTGGGTTTGTATATAGGGCAATAATTTCATGACCTTTCTCCACGAGCAATTCCATGCAGGCGTAAAACATGTCGCCGCCAAAATAGGCAATACGCATAATTATCTGTCTCCTTGCCCAGAGATTGGGCCCAATATTTGATCCAGAACTAATTAACAGATTTTGACCCCAAAATCAGACCTCATTCTTCGCCAAATTTATCCTCAATTAACTGCGTAAGGGCATCGAGGGCCTGCCCGGCCTGCGCGCCCTCCCCTTTCAGCGTCACCGTCTCGCCCTTTGCGGCGGCGAGCATCATCAGCCCCATAATTGATGTTCCGACAACCTCTGTCCCATCCTTGGACACCAGTATTTCCGTATCAAATTCGCCGGCCACACCAACAAATTTCGCAGAAGCCCTTGCATGAAGGCCGCGTTTATTTTGGATTTTTACTTTTCTAATCATGACAGAATTACAATTAACCCGGGAACTATTATCACTCACATATTATCTCCGGATAACACATGGGACGCGATATTGATATATTTACGGCCAGAATCCTGAGCGGCCTGAATAGCTTCCTCCATGCTGCAGACCAGACGTACGCTGGACAGCTTGATCAACATGGGCAGGTTGATCCCGGCAATCACCTCCACATTGGCATTCTCCATTATTGAAATAGCAAGATTTGACGGGGTGCCGCCAAACATGTCGGTCAAGAGGATAACGCCGGAGTCCTGATCTACATCCTTGACCGCATCCAGAATATCCTGCCGCCGCTGCTCCATATCATCATCTGGTCCAATGCATATGGCCCGTACCGCCTTTTGAGGGCCAACCACATGTTCCATTGCAGAAATAAATTCCTCTGCAAGTCGGCCATGAGTCACAACTACCATACCAATCATTTCTTTTATCCTGTTTATGCGGGATTATATGCCTCTCAACACCAATTCCCGGTGATAAATATTTACTTTAACGCCGCCCTCGTTCAACTGTTTGGCTATTTTTTCCGCCACACATACGGAACGATGCCAACCGCCCGTACAGCCAAAAGAAATCTTTAGGTAAGATTTCCCTTCTTTCTTATACTCAGGCAACAAGAATAAAATCAAGTCGCTTATTTTGCCGTAAAAATCCGCAAATCTTTCATCCTGTTCCACATATTTCTGAATTTCACCGTCCAACCCCGTCAACAGTTTTAATTCATCTACATAATGAGGATTTCGCAAAAAGCGTACATCAAAAACCAGATCAGCATTTCTGGGTAATCCTTTAGGATAGGCGAAGGAACTAATCATGATATTCATATCACCGCTATGCTGGCGTTCAAACTTTTGGGTTAATGTCTGACGTAATTCTTGGCCCCCCATGTCTGATGTATCAAATATATAATCCGCTTCTGCGCGAATGATTTGCATCATCTGGCGTTCTTGGGTGATGCCGTCAATGACCTGACGGTCTTTGGCCAGCGGATGCTTGCGCCGCGTTTCCGAAAAACGCTTGACCAATATTTCATCACTGCTGTCAAAATACAAAATTTGAAGATCTATATTGTCGCGGGATTTAAGATCAGACAGGGTTTCCAATATTTTATCCTGTTGGAAATTCCGGGTTCGCGCATCAATACCAATAACCAGTGCCGGATGGTCATCATCTTCATAATCGGCAAGAACCAGTTCCAGCACATTGGACAATAATGTCACAGGCAGATTGTCTATGGCTTCGTAATTCAAATCTTCCAGAATTTTTAACGCAGAAGATTTCCCCGCCCCCGACATGCCGGTGATCAGATATAATTTTAATGGCTTGTCCTCAAATTTATTCATATGTCCTTAGATTCCCTGACGAAGGATCAAATTAAAGGCCAAGAATCTATTGGAGTCAATATTTCCAGGAGAAAATCGTCATTTTTGAGACGATGTTTCAAAGGCTTGAGACAGTATTTTAAGGGCCGAACGCAGTTTTTCAGGCGCTGAGGCCTCAAAAGCGTAGAAATCCAGACAAGGGATTTCTGCCCCATCCAGCCGCGTAACTTTCTGCGGCGGCAGGCGTTCCAGACTGGCAACGTCCAAAACCAACTCCACCACCAGATCGATTCTCGCCATATGCCGAAAGGGGACATTTAATATGCCAACATTGCGCACCTCAATTTTACCCGCGATCGTCTCCGGTGCCTGCATCACCACCTGATCCTGCCCCATCCGGGAGACTTCAACATAATCATCCCCGATTAATTCGCCGCCATGGCCCATTAGCCTGAGCGCCAAATCGGATTTTCCCGATCCCGACGCGCCTTTAATCAAGACGCCTTTCCCATCAATAAAAATACCTGTGCCATGGACTAATATCATGGCGAAGCCGCCGCCTTAAGGGGCAAATGGCGTAGCTGAACCGTAAATCGCGCGCCGCTTCCCCCCATACTACCATGGCGGTTTTCAGCAACAATGGCCCCTTCATGGGCCTCGACAATCTTTTTACAGATGCTAAGCCCTAATCCGGAATGTTTGCCAAAGGCTTCTGCGCTGGGGCGTTCCGAATAGAACCGGTCAAAAATATCTTCCAGTTTATCTTCAGGGATACCTTGCCCCTCATCTTCAATCACCACTTGCACCATATTCTTTTGATGACTGAGCCTGATCCAGATATTGCCATCCTTTTTTGAAAAAGAAATGGCATTATCAATCAGGTTACGAAATAACTGCCCAAGCTGGCCTTCCAGCCCAGAGACACAATAGGCTTTTTGCGACTTTTTCTTGCTGGTATTTTTTTGGGTGCCCAAATCCAAATGCAGCGTGGGAATTTTATCGGCCTGTGATGATCGATATATATCAATCAACGTTTCCAGCAGACTTTTTATATTCACTTCCCCCATCTGACTACGGGACATCTCAGCATCCAGCCTGGAAATATTGGAAATATCACTGATCAGACGATCAAGGCGTCCCACATCATCTTCGATAATCCCAAGAAGTTTTTTCTTGGCGGCTTCATTTTTGGCAAGCGATAAAGTTTCCACCGCACTTCGAAGCGACGTTAAAGGGTTTTTCAATTCATGGGATACATCAGCGGCAAACGCCGCCACGGCGTCAATTTGCCGCGCCAGAGCCAAGGTCATGTCTTTCAGGGATCGGGACAGGTCTCCGACCTCATCATTGCGGCCAGAATAATCGGGAATATCCGCGCCGGTATGGGTGCCGGCACTAATCCGGTCTGCAGATCTGGCCAAACGCAAAATGGGCCGAACGATGGTTCGGGCCAAGAATATGGACAAGAGCACAGTCACCAACAGCACAATGCCAAAGAATTTTAAAAAGGTAAGCCTCGTCTGTTGAACCGCCGCGTTAATCTCTCGCGTATCCGCCGACAAGAGCAAAGCCCCGAGGACCCGGCGAAATCGCTGAACCGGGACGGCAACGGTTATAATCTCCGCATGATCCGATAAGCGCCTGATTCTAAAACCAATATCTCCTTCAAGGGCCCCTTCGACTTCGGGATAATGGGCCGCCACTTGCGTTTTAACCTCATGATATGACTCCAGATTCTGTCGGCGATGCAGGCTGTCCAATAATAGCGTAATCGTTTCTGATAATTGATCCATAAAGGCCGCTAAACCCACATATGGCGGCAATTCGTCAATCACCACAGATTGATCAACCGCAAGGTCCCGGCTGTCCAGCAACAGATTACCCTCCAGCCCAAACAGGCGCGTGCGATTATTGGTCACCCCGACCACACGCACGATGATCTGCTCCGCAGGCTTTAGGCGCAGAAGTTCCGTTCTGTCGGCTTCTACCGTTGCGGCCTCACCCAAGGCACCGGCCATAACTTCGGCATCCTTAATCAGCGCATTAATGCGCGACTGAACCATGGTTTCCTGATATTGGTCAATATATAATATACCGCCCGCCAGAAACCCAAGCGCGATAAGATTTACCGCCAATATGCGAACCGTAAGAGGCGACACACGGCGTTTTGGCCGCAGAAGACTTTTCCGGCGACCCTCTTTTGGAGTTTCATTTTCTTTTGAGTTTGAAAGTTTCTCAGCTTTCACTATATCTGTATCCGACACCATATAATGTTTCGATACCGTCAAATTCAGGGTCTATATTACGAAATTTTTTGCGCAGCCGTTTAATGTGGCTATCTATGGTTCTGTCATCCACATACACATCATCATTATAGGCAATATCCATCAGCTGATCCCGGCTTTTCACATGACCTGGCCGATGGCCGAGGGCTTCTAAAATCAAAAATTCCGTCACCGTCAGCTTAACATCGCTGCCGCCCCATTGGCAGACATGACGCAAGGGATCAAGCAGCAATCGCCCGCGAATAAGAACGCCGGCCTCATCACTTGCAGATGCTTCAGAATTTTGACCGGACTTTAAGTTGGTTTTTCGAACCGCCTCAACCCGCCGCAAGATCGTTCTGATCCGTTCAATTAATAATCGCTGGGAAAATGGCTTGGTAATATAATCATCCGCGCCCATTTTCAGGCCCAGCATTTCATCTATCTCATCATCCTTGGACGTGAGAAAAATAACGGGGAAATCATGTTTCTCCCGCAATCTGCGCAAAAGCTCCATACCGTCCATTCTGGGCATTTTAATATCCAATACGGCAAGGTCAGGCAGATTTTTCGAGAAACCGTCCAGTGCGGCCGACCCATCAGGGTAGGTCGTCACATCAAAGCCTTCGGCTTCCATGGCCATGCTTACGGAGGTCAGAATATTTTGGTCATCATCAACCAATGTTATTTTCGGTGCCATTTAGGTTTTTTTCCTCTATTATTCGCGAATCCCATTGAAGATTAGCATGATTTCTTTCCTGTGGTAAGTATTTACAGAAAGATACTTCTCACGATATGTTAAAATAATATATATACATTTCAAAGCCTTACCAAAATTGTAGTTATTTTTTACGATTGATACTTGATTTCAATTCTCAGATGGGCGATTCCCTCATCATGTTAAATGAACAGGCCATAAGAAATTATGGCATTAATTTCTCCGCTGACCTTACGGATCAACTAAGGCAAAATTGAGAAATATAAAGAATTAAGGACTGTGTCTAAAATGAATAATATTGGTAAATATATCAGCACGTCGAAGCTTGACCAGCACGACATTTCAAGTGATGAGAATATATTCTGGAATATGGGTGCGGAAATTCTATACGAACATAGCATCAAAAAAAATCTGGGACTGGTCGGCAAGGGCGGCGCCCTTGTCGTTGAAACGGGGATTCATACGGGCCGTTCTGCCAATGACAAATTCATGGTCAAAGAAGATGCCACCAAGGATGATATCTGGTGGGGCAAGGTCAATGTCTCTATTTCAGAAGAAAATTTTGATAAAATACACGGCCAGATCCTCGCCTATTTGAATGAGCGGGATCTTTATGTTCAGGATCTTTACGGCGGCACGGACCCCACCTGCCGGATTTCGGTTCGCGCCATCAGCCCAAGTCCCTGGCACAGCCTGTTCATTCGCAATCTTCTGGTGCGGCCTGATGGGGCTGACTTGACTGCTTTTGCCCCGGACTTCACCATACTTCATGCGCCCGAGTTAAAAGTAAACCCCGCAGAAGTTGGGACAAACAGCGAAACAGTCATTACCCTTAATCTGGCAAAGAAACTGGTGCTCATTGCCGGAACATCTTATGCCGGAGAAATGAAAAAATCGGTCTTTTCGATCCTTAATTACCTGCTGCCGGCAAAGGGAATTATGCCCATGCATTGTTCGGCAAATATTGGCAAGGACGGGGACACGGCCATTTTCTTTGGTCTTTCCGGCACAGGGAAAACCACCCTTTCCGCCGATCCTGAGCGCAGCCTGATTGGGGATGATGAGCATGGCTGGTCTGATACATCGGTCTTTAATTTTGAAGGCGGCTGTTATGCCAAGGTAATCCGGTTGTCCAAAGAGGCCGAACCTGAAATCTATGCCACAACCGGCATGTTCGGAACGGTTTTGGAAAATGTGGTTATTGATCCTGATACGCGGGAACTTGACCTTGATGACGGCTCCAAGGCGGAAAATACCCGCGCGGCCTACCCCATCACATCAATTCCCAATACCACCGAAGGCGGGGTTGGCGGCCATCCGAAAAATATTATTATGCTGACCGCCGATGCCTTTGGCGTGATGCCGCCCATTGCGCGTCTGACGCCGGAACAAGCCATGTATCACTTTCTGTCCGGCTATACCGCGAAAGTTGCCGGCACAGAAAAAGGCCTCGGCAAAGAACCCGTGGCGGCCTTCTCTACCTGTTTTGGTGCCCCGTTCATGCCGCGCCATCCTTCGGTTTATGGTAATCTTCTACGCGAAAAAATTGCCAAGCATGAAGTGACCTGCTGGCTGGTAAACACGGGCTGGACCGGCGGCGTTTACGGTGTGGGCAGCCGCATGCCCATCAAATATACCCGTGCCCTTTTGCGCGGCGCGCTTGACGGCACTCTGGATAAAGGTGAATTTCGCATTGATCCCAATTTCGGCTTTGAAATTCCCTTAAGCTGCGCGGGCGTTGAGGGCAATGTTCTTGACCCACGCGGCACTTGGGCAGACAGCAAGGCTTATGATGCACAGGCGGCTCATCTGGTTGATTTGTTCCGGAAAAATTTCACCGAATATGAAGATCATGTGGATGACAAAGTAAAATCAGCCGGCCCGATTTTATAAGGTCAGGGTTTATTTGCCAGATTTTTTCTATATAATATGCCGTTATTTTAAATGTAGCCTATAAATTATGACCTGATACGATGAAGATATATTCATGAGAAAAACAAAAGCATCTACTTTTCCCCGCTGGAATGGCTATGACTCTTCGCGCGATACCATACAGGTGCGTATGTGCGACCATGACGGCTGTGATGACAAAGGCGAATTCCCCGCACCAAAATCACCGGACAGCCGGGATAAATGGCAATTTTGCGAAAAACATATCACCGAATTCAACGGAAAATGGAATTATTTTGAAGGCCTGAGCAAGGAAGAAGCCTTTAAACGCGCACAGGAAGACATGCGCACCGCGCGCGGCTATGCCTCTAGCGGGGCCTATGATATGGGAAGTGCGGAAACATACGGCAAGGACCGGCGCAGATCCGATGCCTTGATCATTCTTGATCTGGACGATGATGCCACAGCGGTTGAGATTAAAGCCGCCTACCGCCGCATGGCCAAACTCTATCACCCCGATACCAACCTTGGCGACAGCAACGCCGCCATCAAATTCCAACAAGTCAGCACCGCCTATGAAGTGCTAACGGTGAAGTGATATGCCCTCATCAAATCATCTGCTTTTTGACCTTAACGATCATGTCCTTACGCTTACGCTGAATCAGGAAAACCACCGTAATTCCTTAAGTGAAGAAATGCTGAGTGCGCTGTTGAAGCAGCTGCTGGCATCCTATGAAAATCAACAGGTCAGAGTTATCATAATCGCCGCCGCCGGGCCTGTTTTTTGTGCCGGCCATAACCTCAAAGAGCTCAATGAACATCATAAGGATGAGGATGGCGGCAAAGCTTTTTTCCAGAAAATCATGCGGCTTTGCGCAAAGGTTATGCAGGCGATTGTCAATCACCCAAGGCCCGTTATTGCCAAGGTTCAGGGTATGGCCACCGCCGCAGGCTGCCAACTTGTGGCCAGTTGTGACTTGGCCATTGCTACCGACGACAGCCGATTTTGCACCCCCGGGGTCAATATTGGTTTATTCTGTTCAACACCCATGGTTGCCTTAAGCCGCAACCTGAACCGTAAGCAGGCCATGAAGATGTTGTTACTGGGCGATTCTATTGATGCGCAAGCGGCCTTGTCATATGGTTTGATAAATCAGATTGTCCCGGCGGATGAACTGGATAACGCCGTGAATGATTATTGCCAGAAACTATGCCGTAAGAGTGCGGCAACCCTTAAAATAGGCAAAGAAGCCTTTTATCAACAAGCTGAAATGTCCTTGGCCGATGCCTATGAATATACCTGCGGCGTGATGGTCAGCAATTTGCTTCATCGGGATGCAAAGGAGGGGATCGACGCCTTCATAGGCAAACGTCCGGCTGATTTTGGGCATGATTCCAGCTGATTTTGAACATTGTTTTAAGGCGCTGTAACTGTATCAAAAATGCCGCAGACTATTGGGCTGAATTTAGTTAAAATCACAAAAAATGTTTCGACTAAATGATCTCATCCGTTTAGGGTATCGGTGACCATATGGAAAAACATCCAAAGATGGTGATATAAATATCCAGCATACTGGAATCAGCGGAAAGTAAAAACCTTGTTATGAAAAAATCTATGAATGTATTTTCTATAGTGGGCTGCGGATTTATTCTTGCCATATCACAGGCGGCATTTTTCCCGGCCCCTATTTGGGCCGGAGAGGAGCCTCAGGCCGCAGACAGCTATTTCATAGAAGCAGAAAAAACCCTGTCCCGAAAATTAGCCAGAAAACCGAACACCGCGCCTGCCAGAAACATCATTCTTTTCATTGGCGACGGGATGGGGGTCAGCACAGTAACAGCAGTCCGCATTCTGGACGGGCAACTTAAAGGTATGGCCGGAGAAGAAAATATTCTTTCGTGGGAAACATTCCCCTATACGGCTCTTTCCAAGACCTATAATACCAATCGCCAGATACCGGATTCAGCGGGGACAGCCTCCGCCTTTCTGTCAGGCACCAAAACAAAATCCAATGTGGTCAGCGTTAATCAGAATGCCGTCCAGGGGGATTGTAAATCAGCCCAAGGGAACCATCTGGAAAGCTTTCTTGAATTATCTGAAAAGGCCGGGGTCAACACAGGGATTATTACCAACGCCCGCCTTACCCATGCCACCCCCGCCGCATCCTATGCCCATTCACCAAGCCGATATTGGGAAACAATGAGCGATATCCCTAAGGCTGAGCAGAAATACGGCTGCATAGATATTGCCCGGCAATTTGTCAATTTCTCCGCTGGCAATGGTATTGAAATTGCCTTTGGCGGCGGGCGGCGTAATTTCCTGCCCAGTTCTGTCACAGACGATGAAGGTGAAAAAGGCAGAAGAAAAGATGGCCGCAACCTGATCGAAGAATGGAAAAGCCTTCATCAAAACGGGCAATATATATGGAATAAAAAGGGCTTTGATCAACTGGATCTAAAAAAGGACGGCCCAATTCTGGGCCTGTTTAATGCCAGCCATATGCAATTTGAAACAGACCGGAATATGGATAAGGGCGGGGAGCCGTCTCTTGCGGACATGACCAAAAAAGCCATAGAAAACCTAGAAGGGAAACCAGAGGGATATTTCCTCTATATTGAAGGCGCCCGTATTGATCAAGCCCATCATGCCGGCAATGCCTATCGGGCGCTCCATG
>JAJRQU010000135.1 GCA_024280095.1 Alphaproteobacteria bacterium
CATCTGAATAGCAACGGAGCGCACTAAATCCTCAGCCGTTTTGGCGTTTTCTGCATCAATAACAACCGCATTCAAATGCTCATCCACCACCGATAACGGTGTCGGCGGATAACCATATACATTGAAAGTCACCATCTGTATTTCAGGAAAAGCGCGTCCCATACCATCCGCATTTACCAACGGTATTCCGTTCCTTACAGAAGCGACAATCGGTATGGTGGAGTTAATACCACCAATTTCTATAGGTATCAAAGCATCCGGCCTGCGTCCCAGCCGTTCAGAAAGCTTGTCTATTGCCAGGTCAATATCATCGCCGCAAGCCGCCTTTTCCACCAAAACCGTTGGCGCCCCCAACATAGCTATGGCAAAGACAAGAGCATCGTCTGCCAAATCTTCCGGTTCAATTATTACAGGATTGCCGTATTCCTTCATCGCATGTTTCGCCAGCAGACGACCGATATAAGGATCCCCCCCACCACCGGTGCCAAGAAATGCGGCCCCCCGGGCAAAATCCTCAAGGTCATTTAAGTCTATTTTCATTTTCCTGCCCTCGCAATATTATCCAAATTCAGATCCCCTGCTACTTTAATACGCAAGCGAACAGAGCCACCCGGTACATATGATAAGGGGATTTCTTCAATATCGACCACCTGAACGCTACTCGGTTCTGCTCCTGCGGTTATTGCAGCTTCTATGGCTTCTTCTTTTGCTTCCGCCAGAGCTTGGTCTCTTCCCAATGCGTCATAGGAGACAACACGATCAATATCACCGCCCACCTGTGCAATCGAAGCCCCAATGGCATTGGCAACCCCTCCATGCTCATGGGTAATAACCTCAGACGTTCCGGCAATGTCCCGATCAATCAATACCGCGCCGCCCCCCACAAGAATAAGGGGAACAGGGTCTGCATTGGTTTTCATTTTGTCTATGCCCTCCGTGACAATCTCATGGATGCGGGTAACAGCATCGGATACAATCTTTGGCGAGAGCCCTTTGACTAGGGCCGGATCACCAAAGTCTGCGTAACCGGCGGCAACGGCGATATCACTTGCGGTTAATGTTTTCCCCCCAAAGATCATGGCGTCGTCCATTAATTTATAGCCAACGGATCGTGGTCCGACACGTAAGGCTCCCGCAGTATTAACAATTGATCCCCCGCCCAGCCCAATGGCCAGAATATCCGGCATACGGAAATTCGTTCGGACACCACCAATATCGACAGTGAGCGACGATTCACGGGGAAAACCATTCATCAACATACCAATATCCGTGGTCGTACCACCAATATCAGCAACCAAAGCATTCTCTATACCCGACAAATAAGCCGCACCCCGCATACTGTTTGTTGGCCCCGATGCAAAGGTTAGAACAGGGTATTTCTCCACAAATTCCGCTTTCATCAAGGTGCCATCATTCTGGCTAATATAAAAAGGCGCCGTAATACCAAGTTCACTGAGAGCCTGCCGAAAAGAGGATACAATTTTTAACGAAAGATCTGCGAGACTTGCATTCATTATCGCCGCATTTTCCCGCTCTATAAGTCCAATTCTTCCTATTCTTGATGACAAGGTTACAATGCTGTCAGGGATCTCATTCAGGATAATTTCTTCCGCACGCGCTTCCATGGTTTTGTTTATGGGGGAAAATAGCCCCGATATGGCTATGGCCTTTATTCCTTTTGCTTTCAGTTGACGTGCGGCCTCCAGAATTCCTTTTTCATCAAGCTCGCTATTTATGCGGCCATCATATTGATAGCCTCCCCTGATCATATACATATTATCACCGATAACAGCCCGGATATCATCAGGCCAGTCTGTAAGCGGAGGAATACCACGCGATGCAGGAAGGCTAAGGCGAATGACACCAACTTCTACCAAATTACGTCGTTCTACAAATGCATTGGTAAATTGCGTCGTACCAATCATCACGCATTGTATCTTTTCCGAAGATGTCGCTGACTGCACAAGAACAGAGGTTATAGCATCAACAATACCATCACTTACATTTTCTGTTGTCGGTGTCTTCTTGGTTGCAATAACGTCACGACCATTCATTAATACCGCATCGGTATTTGTGCCGCCTACATCAACACCAATTCTCATCTTTAGCACTCCCATACTTAAAATTTAATTTGGAAGCATTATGACGAGATACGGCTCTGAAGAGCAAAACTAATAATAGGTAGGAATACTAAATTATTGGGAGGGCCAACAATAATTGAGCAATCGCTCATACTACTAATAATAGTAGCAGCAGTTAGTTTTCAAAGTTATTTAAACTATGAATCTCTAGACTTTGCCGGACATATTTTTGTAATTTAAAGGGCTTTGTCACATAAACTTTCTCAGCGCGAAGAAGTTTCAACTGAAGTCTAGTGCCCTGTGTCACCT
This sequence comes from Alphaproteobacteria bacterium, assembly GCA_024280095.1. Classification (GTDB taxonomy): domain Bacteria; phylum Pseudomonadota; class Alphaproteobacteria; order Sphingomonadales; family Emcibacteraceae; genus Paremcibacter. The sequence goes on from JAJRQU010000135.1 coordinate 2,391, forward strand.
TATTTGCATGGTTTGGACGGTTTTACAAGTCTGCCGAGCAGGCGCGCGGCGTGCCGTCATGCCCCGCATAACAAGCGTCGGGCAACGCAGGCGGCGGGCTTGTAAAGCCGCCCGAAGGGTCGCCTGTCCCGTTCCCTGGAGGGCGTCACCGCTGCTTGCCGATGCTAAAGCATCGCCCGCGCAACGCTTCCTACCCAGAAAACGGGACAGGTGATCCAAACCATGCAAATAAGATGACACAGGGCACTAGTGCCCTGTGTCACCTTCTCCGTCAACGGCGCGCTAGAGATACATCGGTTTGCCACCAATCTTGACGAATACTTCATCTAGAAACCATTCTGTATGGGGTAGGGGTCTTCGTGTTTTGATACGACGGGCATCTGTTAACTCCTAACTTTAGGTTTATTATAACAGATTACCCCCCACTTTTACGAAGCAAGTCCAGTGAGCGCGTATCATGATCAATATAGAATCTATTCAACTCAAAACATCAATGAAATATTCGGGGTTTCGGTGACTCGATGTATAAATCAAAAAAAATCTTAGGAAGTTTCATTGGCTTTCTGCGGAAATTCGGTTATTTCCCCGGCCTGATCAACAAATATGGCCCGTTCCAGATTCGGATAATGCGCCCATAATGCCGAAACTTTATCAAAAGGCATCACATAAAAGGCCGTGGACAGCATATCCGCCGTTGTCGCATCCTTTGCCACCACCGATACCGCGCCATGGTGATCCGCGCTACGGCCCGTGGTCGGATCAAGAAGATGGTGCAGTTTACTTTGCTCAGAAAAAGGACTGCCGTATCCGCCAGAAGTGGCAAGAGCCTGATGATCCAATGGTAGTTTGAGAAGAATCTTGTGACCCGCAAGAGGGGAGGATATGCCCGCCGTCCAGGGGCGTCCATCCCCATGTTGACCCATAGCAAAAGTTTCGCCCATATTAACCAGAATATTTGTCAGGCCTGCGCGTTTTAGAATTTTTACCACCCGGTCAGTTATATAACCTTGTGCCACACCGTTGAGGGAGACCCCCATGCCGGGCTTGGCAAATAATATGCGCTGCCCATCAAGAATTATTTTATCTGAGCCCACGACCTTCAAGGTCTCATTGAGCGCAGCTTGTGACGGGCCGGCGGGGTCAAATCCCGGCTGTGAAAAATGATCGGCATACAGTTTCCATAACGGCTGTATGGTAATATCAAAGGCCCCGTCCGTCACCTGATAACAGGATAGGCAACGGGACATCAAATCCAGAAACGCCGCGTCAGGATTATCCAGATAGCCCTGCCTGTTCAGGAGACTTATAGCGGAATTCTCACGATAAAGGCTGAAGATATTTTCCAATCGGTTAATCTCGTTTTGGCATTGAGCGAAAATATCCCGGGTCTGAGCAGGATTATCGATGCTGAGCGTAATCTGCGCCCTTGCGCCAAGTGCCGCACCCTGCCAACGAACCATCTGGGGCTTGTTACCATTTGCCATGCCACTGGCAGGGCCACAGATGCCCATGCCAACAGCAGCAGCCGTGATTGAGATAAATCGTCTTCTGTTAATAGTCTGCATCATCATGCTCTCCCGTATCTCCAAGAATATACGCCGATGGAATATCATCATAAGCCACCAGCTGCCCACCATATTCAAGAATAAATTGATCGACCTTTTCGCGATCGCGGAAAGGTATGGTTTCCTTGGCCCCCATGCCGCCGCGTTTTTGGCTGCCTATGACATAAAGAGCCTCTTCCGCCTTGATCCAGATACCATCATCCTCTGGCCTGTCCCAGCTTGTGGCGCGCCCCATATCATGAACATATATGGCCAGAATATTTTGTGCCTCTCCGGGTAAGATATTATAGGCCAGACCATCCCGCACAGAGGTGAACCAGAGGGCATGGGAAACGCCTTTTTCAAAGATCTGTATTTTTGGTCCCGGATGATCAATGACAATCATATTGCAATAATTCCCGACGGCATCACGGGTTAACGGCTGAGGATCCGGGATCTTGACCTCTTCCGAACAGGCCGCTAAAATAACGACCAGCAAGCAAGTCAGAAACCTCATAATTGCCTCCGTTTAAATATAGCTATTGCCGCAACAAGCGGGGCGATGGTCCAAGACAACATTATCAGAATCAGGCTTGTGTCCGAAACGCGGTGCTCTGAACTTAAGCCCGCCATGCCGGACAAAAGGGCCGTATCACTGCTGGAGGTCAGGTTAAACATGCGGTAACTATCGGTAGGGTTGATCAACATCAGCCATTTCACCAGCTCGCCATTAATACCACCATCACTTCCAGCAGCCAACAAAGCCAGAAGGCCCATATCATACAACAGCACAAATAACAGCCATATACCGATGGCGACGGCGGCAGCGGTTGTGCGTTCTTTTACCGCGACGCTGATCATATAACCAATGCTTAAAAACACGGCCCCAAGCAGGACAGATGACAGCAAAAGCCGAAGAAAGCTTTCCCATTCCTGATCTGCAAAACCATATTCTCCTGCAAAAGAAATGGTCAGTCCCGCTATCCCATAACCGATCACGATGGCGATGGTCAGCAAAAAAAGGTGAGCTATAAATTTACCTAAAATCACCTCTGTCCGGCTTACTGGATAGGTTAGCAACAGAATCAATGTACCTCTTTCCGCTTCGCCGACCACGCTGTCATAAGCAAGCAGCAGAGCGATTAACGGTATAAAAAATATACTTAAAGATGACAGGCTAACCACCGTTACTGCCAGGGGGCTGATGCTTGTCGTGCCCGTAGGCGTGCTGCCTAACAGACTTAAGGTCAGGGCAAGAAGCGTCATCACCAGCGTCAGCATAACCACCCAGCGGTTTCGGTAGCCGTCGCGGCTTTCTTTGATTACAAGGGTCCAAATTCTATTCATCTTCCGGCGCCTTCTTTCGGGCAAGCTCAAGAAAGACCTCCTCAAGACTTGGGTCATTCACTTCAATATCCGAAAGGGGAATATCCAAACCTATCAATTCTCTGAGAAAGGATATTTTTTTATCCGCAGGACAGGAAATCCGTGCCGCCCCATTAACAAAAAACTTACCCTCAAAATGCCGTGACAAAATTTTCATGGTATCATTCGGGGCATGGATTACGATTTCTGAAGAGATGTTCATTTCACGGCGTAAATTCGCAATAGACCCCAAAGCCGCAATCTTTCCCCTGTTCAATACAGCCACTCGGTCAATACGGTCATCCAGTTCGGTCAGGGCATGGGATGAGATCAATATGGTTGCCCCATTGCGCTTCATATCATTGATAATACTATAAACATTCCGGCGGGAAGCTGGATCAAGTCCCGATGTGGGTTCATCCAATATCAAAAGCTCAGGTGAGCCTATCAGTGCCTGAGCCAGGCCTAATCTTTGGCGCATACCTTTGGAATAGGTGGAAATACGATTATTCATTGCCTCATAAAGATCTACACGGTGAAATAAACCCTCTAAATCCTTCAATGATGCCCCCTTGAGGCGCGCGTAAAAAGTCAACGTTTCCCAGCCGGTCAAATTATTTTGAAATAACACCTGTTCCGGCAGAAAACCAATCTTTTTTCTTATCCCGTTAAACGGCGCTGACATTGGGTCATAACCCATAACCACCGCACGACCTGACGTGGGTCTGATCAATCCAAGTACCATCTTGATCAGCGTACTTTTCCCGGCCCCGTTATGACCCACGAGGGCAAGGCAGTCGCCCGGAGCTACGGCAAGGTCAATGGCAGCCAGTGCTTCGGTTTTGCCATAGAATTTTGAGAGTGATGTCAACTCTATGCTATTCATTAATCAACTCTCATTTTTTGCGGTATTTTCATCAGTGGCGCACTATCAACCACGCCGCCGGGGTGCAAGGCAGGAAAGGCCGACTGCGCCCATTTTAACAATAAAACCGCCGGACTGTTCATTAATAATTTTGCTGATGGATAGCGCCATAAAATCTGGTCCGTCATATCGTTTGGCCGATAAATGTTATCGGCAATACCATCGCCGTCCATGTCAAAAGCTGTATTATCGCTCCAATAGTTTCCGCGCCCCTCTAAAGACCATTCAAGCCAGCGCGTACCTACATATTTGACCTGCATTCTGTTGCCTACAAAAGCATTGCCGGAAATGTCATTATTTTCTGATCCGGCGGTAAATTCTACCCCAACATCACAGCCCGCCAATAGATTATCACGAATTATATTCCGGTTAGAGTTATAAATGAAAATACATTTTTTCGGCCCACCGGTAACGTGATTGTCCAACACTTTCACCCGGTTGGCATAATTGAATAATATACCTCTCTTGCTGTCATTTATGGACCTGTTGCCGGTTATTTCCACATGAGTTGAGAACATGATAGCAAAACCAATCTCATTACCAGTGGAGATATTATTTATCACCTTGCTTTTGTTGGTATACATATAATGAACCGCAAAACGCACATTATGGATATTATTATTTCGGAAAATATTTTCCTTACTGGTATTAACAAAAATACCGTCTCGGCCAAATTGAATATCGTTGCCCTCAACAATCGCGCCGGGAGCATTCCATACCTGAACCCCGTTGCCACGTTCATTAACCCGCATATCCTGACGACCCCGAATGATGTTATTACGCACAATAGCATCCTTTGCGCCCCAGATATAAACCCCGATCAGATTATCCACTATCATATTGTCTTCAACAACGGCTCCGGTAGCTTCCTTGGATAAAAATATACCTGAATCCTGTGTTTCCAGCAGAAGTCCAGATCCCGTGACCGTCAATCCTGACAACCTGACATCGGAAGACTTTACCGTGATTACATTACCCTGTCCCTGACCTTTAATAACCACCCCGCGTCCCCCAATTATTTCTATTGGTTTTAAGATCAAAAGTGGCCCTGCATAGGTTCCCGCAGATAGAAAAATCCTGTCTCCGGAATCTGCTCCATCAACAGCAGACTGAAGCTTCTCAGTGATCTGGATGTCCTTGGCAATTGCCTCAAGACAATTACCCAGGAAAAGCAATGTGGCGAGGATAATCCCCGCCACACCCTTAAATTTATGATTATGTCTAAACCACATTCAGTTAAGCCTTTTTTGGCTCAACCAGCATCCGGCCACGCATCTCCATATGAAGCGCATGACAGAACCACTGACAATAGAACCAATGAACCCCCGGGTCATCTGCCATAAAGGTCACACTGGCACTACCCAATGGTGGCACCTCCATGGCCACACCGTAATTGGACATGCAGAAACCATGGGTAAGGTCATCCACATCATCAATATTGGTGACGATGACGGTGACTTCATCACCCTGTTTGACCGTGAATTTCTCCATGGAGAAGGTCGGGGCCATTGAATACATATATACCCGAACTTTATTGCCGTCACGGATAATGCCGTCAGCTTCGTCAAGACTTTCAAAACCATCTTTTATGGCCTGCGCTGTCAGGTCAGCAAATAAAGGATCATCATGGCCATAAGAATTTTTCGGGTTAACCAGTGCGCGATGCACAATTATACAATCATGAGGTTCCGCAAAAGTTGGCCCGTCATGTACCACCTTCATCTTAGTCCCTGAAATATCAATCAGCTGCTCGCTTTCCGGTTTCAAGGGCCCCACATTGATATAGCGATCCTTGGAGAATTTATTAAGAGATATCAGCCATTGACCGTCTGCGTCCTTGGTTTCACCCATTGATGTATGGTTA
>JAJRQU010000136.1 GCA_024280095.1 Alphaproteobacteria bacterium
CCCGCCGGACAAAATACAAGCTGACCAAGGCGCGTGACCGGGCGCATATCCTCGTTGGCCTCGTGATTGCCGTTAATAATCTGGATAAGATCGTCGCCATGATTCGCAGCGCGCCAAACCCGGCAGAGGCCCGCGAAAAATTGATGGTAGAAGCCTGGGACGCGGTTGATGTTCAAGGCTATATCGAACTGATTAGTGAGCCAGGAAGAGAAGTTGTCGATGGCAAATACAAATTTTCCGAAAAACAGGTTCGGGCTATATTGGAGTTGCGCTTGCATCGCTTAACGGCGCTTGGGCGTGATGATATCGGGGATGAATTGAAATCTTTGGCAGTAGAAATCGAAGATTATATTGATATTCTGAAAAGCCGCGATCGCCTGTATTCTATTATGCGTAGTGAATTTGTTGAATATCGCGAAGCATTTGCCACACCAAGGCGCTCTATATTTGCTCTTGATGCCTTTGGTTTTGAGGATGAAGACCTCATCCAGCGCGAAGATATGGTGGTGACGGTGACCAATACCGGATATATCAAGCGGGTTCCTCTGGCCACATACCGCGCTCAAAGACGCGGCGGCAAGGGACGGTCCGGCATGAGCACGAAAGAGGAAGATTTCCTCCGCAATGTGTTTGTGGCCAATACCCATACGCCCATATTGTTTTTCAGTAATCTTGGACAGGTATATAAATTAAAAGTCTGGAAACTTCCTATTGGTTCGCCCCAATCCAAAGGCAAGGCGCTGATCAATATACTGCCGCTGGCGCAGGGGGAAAATATTTCGACCATTCTGCCTTTGCCGGAAGATGAAGAGTCCTGGGGCGAGCTACATGCCATTTTCGCCACGAAAAAAGGCAATATTCGGCGCAATCTATTATCTGATTTCTCTAATGTTCGATCCAATGGTAAAATAGCCATTCGCCTGTCGGAAGGCGATAGCTTGATTGGCGTTGCATCCTGCGCTGAACAAGATGACGTTTTAATGGCCGCAAAGGGCGGTAAATGCATTCGCTTTGCCGCAACGGCGGTTCGCTTGTTCAAGGGCCGAAATTCTGATGGTGTCAGGGGCATTCGTCTTGCAGAAGGTGATGAAGTTGTCTCTATGTCCATATTGGGGAATGTTCATTCAGACACGGAAGAGCGCAGCGCTTACCTTAAATACGCGTCTGCTAAACGCCGGGATGAAAGCCCTGAAATTCCAGAGAATATGACCGCAGAGAGGGTCAATGAATTTGAAGAGAAAGAGCAGTTTTTATTAAGTATAACGGTCAACGGTTATGGCAAGAGAACATCGGCCTATGAATATCGGGTTACAGGACGCGGGGGGCAGGGAATTATAAATATCGAAACCTCTGAACGTAATGGTCCTGTCATTGCAGCCTTCCCGATCAATAATCAGGATCAGCTGATGATGGTTACGGATCAGGGCCGTTTGATTCGCGTGCCGGTTGGGGACGTTCGGGTTGCAGGGCGAAATACCCAGGGCGTGACCTTGTTTAAAGTAAGTGATAATGAGAAAATTGTTTCTGTTGAACGTGTTGAAGAAACGGTTTCAGATGAGGATGACGTAGAAAATGCGGATTTGTCTGAGGTTCAAGAAGTTGAAACACCTGAAGTGTCGCCCGAAATTTTAAGCGATAATCCATCTGAGGAGTAATCTTTTATGTCTAAGAAAAATCGCATTGGGTTATACCCCGGTACATTTGATCCGGTAACGCTTGGGCATGTGGATATTATCAAGAGGAGTGCTAAACTTGTAGATCACCTTATTCTTGGTATTTCAACCAATCCGTCAAAATCGGCATTGTTTGATCTTGAAGAACGGGTCGCGATGGTGCGCCGCGAAACGGCTTTCATTGAACGGGAAACCGGCGTTCCAATTGAAGTCAGGCCTTTTAGCACACTTCTGATGACGTTTGCCGAGGAAATAGAGGCAACGGCCATTATTCGGGGGCTTAGGGCGGTATCGGATTTTGAATATGAGTTTCAGATGACGGCGATGAATTACAAATTGAATCCTGATATAGAAACGATTTTTCTCATGGCGGATCCTTCGTTACAAGCTATAGCCTCCCGTCTGGTAAAGGAAATTGCCCGCTTTGACGGTGATATTTCCGCGTTTGTCCCAAAAATGGTCAAGGATGAAGTCATGGCTAAAATTAATTTGTCTAAATAATAATTGTGGAAAATTGAATGAATATGATCATGAAGATGATATGGGGTTTGAGCATTTTGGCTTTAACTTCTCTGAGCAGCGTTGCGCAAACAGCCAACCTTGAAAATACCCTCTATCTGGATTTAAAAGATGGCCGGGTGACCATAGAAATGTATCCTGATGTGGCCCCCAAAACGGTCAAGCGGATTAAAGAGCTTGTCCGGCAGGGTTTTTATGATGGCTTGACCTTTCACCGTGTCATTCCGGGCTTTATGGCACAGGGCGGTGACCCTGACGGAAATGGATCTGGGGGTTCTGGTCAACATATTGATGCCGAATTTTCCGAATTAACACATTTCAAGGGTACCGTTTCAATGGCCCGCGCGGATGATATTAATAGCGCAGACAGTCAGTTTTTCATTGTTTTAGACGTGAGCTCACATCTTGATGGTAAATATACGATCTGGGGACGGGTCATTGGCGGCATGAAATATGTTGACCGCATCCGCCAAGGTGTTGTACCTGAACTGCAGGATCCGGATAAAATCATTAAAATGCAGGTTGCTGCAGACGTTGAGTAAAAGGAATTTAGAAGATGAACTTAGAAGATACATTATATCTTGACCTGAAGAATGGCCGGGTAACCATAGAATTATACCCTGATGTGGCCCCAAAGCATGTGGCGCGTATTAAGACACTGGCCAGAGATGGTTTTTATGATGGCCTTAAATTTCACAGGGTGATCCCGGGCTTTATGGCACAGGGCGGTGATCCCAAGGGGAATGGTACCGGTGGTTCCGGCGAGAATATTCCGGCGGAATTTTCTGATAAGGATCATGTGCGCGGCACGGCCTCAATGGCGCGCTCGGCTATGCCTGATAGCGCAGATAGTCAATTCTTCATTTGTTTGGATGCCGCGCCGCATTTGAATGGTCAATATTCTGTATGGGGGCAGGTCACGGATGGTATGGAGCATGTGGATGCGTTAAAGCCGGGTGAAAACGGCTCTGACCCAGATGTTATTATAAAAATGCAGATCGCTGCAGACGCAGAATAATTTTATATGAAAGTAGATGACTTTGATTTTGAGCTGCCAAAGGCGCTCATCGCCCTCCGCCCCGTTCGCAGCCGCGACGGGGCGCGGTTTCTTGTGGTTAAAGGGGAGGACAAGCTAGACAGTCAAGTCACAGATTTACCTGTTTTCCTTGAAAGCGGCGATGTGCTTGTGTTCAATGATACACGGGTTATTCCGGCCCGCCTCTCGGGCATGCGGCGCGCGGCGAAGATGGAAGTCACCCTGCATATGGATATGGGTGATGGCCGGTGGCAGGCCTTTGCCCGCCCGGCTAAAAAATTAAAGCCTGAAGATATCATTGTCTTTTCGGATGATTTAACGGCAAGGGTTATGGCCAAAGGCCTTGGCGGCGAAGTATCGTTGCAGTTCAATTGCAGCGGCCCCGAATTGAGCCGCGCCCTGAAGCAGTCAGGCGTTATGCCTTTGCCGCCCTATATCGCGTCCCAGCGGCCCGTGGATGTGCAGGATTTGACGGATTATCAAACTATATATAGTAAAAAAGAAGGTGCCGTTGCGGCCCCGACAGCGGGGCTTCATTTTACGGAACGTTTGCTCGAGAAATTATCAGCAAAAGGGGTAAAATCTGCTCATGTGACCCTTCATGTTGGTGCAGGAACTTTTCTTCCGGTTAAGGTGGATGATACGCGGGATCATAAAATGCATTCTGAATGGGGGGAAATTGATGCGCAAACGGCAAAAACTATTAATCAGGCCCATGAGCAGGGCAGGAAAGTCATTGCCGTTGGGACAACATCCTTAAGATTGCTGGAATCCGCAGCGGATAAAACGGGGCAGGTACACCCTTTTTCCGGCACAACAGATATTTTTATAACGCCCGGCTATAAATTTCGCGCCGTCGATATCTTAATGACCAATTTTCACCTGCCTAAATCAACATTATTCATGTTGGTGAGCGCCTTTGCAGGCTATGACCATATGAAAGCGGCTTATGATCATGCCATAGAGCAAGAATATCGCTTTTATTCTTATGGCGACAGCAGCCTGTTATTTCGAGAAGATCAATTATGACACAAAAATTTTCTATGGAAATTACCGAAACGGACGGTAATGCGCGGACAGGGGTCATCCATACCTGCCGGGGCCAGATCAGAACGCCGGCCTTTATGCCCGTGGGAACAGCCGCAACCGTGAAAGCCATGAAACCGGAAACGGTGCGCCAAACGGGGGCAGATATTCTGCTGGGCAATACCTATCATTTGATGCTTCGGCCTACGGCTGAAAGAATTCATCGTCTTGGCGGGCTCCATAAATTTATGAATTGGGACAAGCCTATTTTGACAGATTCTGGCGGCTTTCAAGTCATGTCACTGGCAAAACTGCGTAAAATAACGGAGGAAGGCGTTGCTTTTCAATCCCATATTGATGGCAAGAAACATATGTTAACCCCTGAAAGAAGTATGGAAATTCAGCGACTTCTTGGCTCAAATATTGTGATGGCTTTTGATGAATGCACGCCTTATCCCGCAACAGAGGCCGAAACCGAAAAATCCATGCTTATGTCCATGCGCTGGGCAAAACGGTCTTATGATGCCTTTCACGATGGTTCGCAGCATGCGGTGAATAATGCCTTGTTTGGTATTGTGCAGGGCGGCGTTTTTGAGAATTTACGTCGTCATTCTGTGGACGCTCTGAAAGAAATAGACTGTCAGGGCTATGCTGTGGGCGGCCTTGCGGTTGGCGAAGGGCAGGAGGTTATGTTTGATGTCTTGGACTATACCATGCCACTGATGCTTAAAAATAAACCGCGTTATCTTATGGGGGTTGGCAAGCCGGATGATATTGTGGGCGCCGTTGAACGCGGTATAGACATGTTTGATTGTGTGCTGCCGTCCCGTTCGGGCCGTACGGGGCAGGCCTTCACGCGGCGCGGCAGCGTTAATATGAAGAATGCCCGCCATACAGATGATCCGCGTCCCCTTGATGAGAATTGTTCCTGTCCCGCCTGCCAAAATTACAGCAGGGCCTATCTATCACATTTATTTCGCAGTGATGAAATATTAGGATTGATGTTGCTTACAGAACATAATCTAACGTATTTTCAAGATCTTATGGCGGGATTGCGGGCGGCCATTTCTGCTAAAAAATTGCAGAATTTTGTGAAAGAATTTCATGAAGTCAGGGCATTGGGCGACATTGATCCCATGTAATTATTTATTTTCGGAATAGTGCAAAATTACTGTTGACCCACGACGCTTTGCGCATTATGTTCCGCTCATCTTTTCGGAGAGGGCCCGTAGCTCAGCTGGTAGAGCAACTGACTTTTAATCAGTAGGTCACAGGTTCGAACCCCGTCGGGCTCACCATTAAGATTAAGGAAAAAGCCGTCTTATTCTCGTTTTACAACTTGGACAAGACGGCTTTTCTTATTATCAGAAGATGACGTACTATTATTTTGTTTGTTCAATTTTTTTGGGTCTGTGGTTTTCATCAAGGGCGACAAAGACAAAGTCGCCTTCTGTGACCATGATTTCATTTTTATGGTCACGCCTCAGCACAGTGGCTTCGACATGAAGGGTGATGGATGTGCTACCAACATTTGTAATGTTTGTATAGACGCTTAACCAGTCACCGGGCAATACGGGTTGGTGAAATTTCATGCCTTCGATGGCGACCGTTGCCACGGGGCCATTGCAGAAACGTATGGCTTCCCCGCCGCCGGCCAAATCCATTTGAGATAAAATCCAGCCGCCGAAAATATGGCCGTTGGCATTCAGGTCGGCATGCATTGGTACCGTTCTGATGGAGGGCTGACGCAAGGGTTTATCAATTGGGTTCTTCATATGTTTCGTCCCATCCAGATTACGCGGCCCAATATATCCAGGTCGGTTGTTTTGCAGCCTTCCCAGCTTTCATAAAAGCTGTTGTCACTTTTAATGGTGCATAATTTCGTAACGGGATTAAGGGAAATCCGTTTTACCAAAATCATATCATCGTTTCTGAGGACATAAATGCCATCATTTTTGATGGTCGTCTGCGTCATATCAACCAAAATACGATCCCCATCATATAAGGTCGGATTCATGGAATCCCCTGATACCGTAATGACGGCCAGATCATCAGCCATCGCACTGGAGCTGCTTCTGATCCAGCTCTTTTTAAAGGCGAGCTTATTGGATATTTCATTATTATCCACCATGGAGCCTGCCCCGGCGGCAGCTTCTATTTCATAAACATTGACTCTGATGTATTCTTCTTCAAAGTTGGATGTCTGGTTGTCGGAGAATCCACGACCGACATTTGAGAAATCGTCTGGAGAGCCAAAATAATCCATTGTGATATTAAAATGTTTGATTATTTTATCCGTATCTTCATCTTTTAGGCATTTTGGCACGCCGCGTTTGATAAATTGCTGCATATAAGCATGATTTTTGCCGATCAATGCCGATAAGGAAGCGTAATCGTCGTGATTGCTGGTGCGAATAAGATGATCAAGCTTCTGCCTGAATCTTATATAGTACCTATTATAGTCCATTTTTCTATCCAATAATGTATATTATCTGTATGATAGGACTATATCATACTATTGTATGATTAAACAAGGAAAGTTGTTTCTTTACGGATATAGAGCTCTGCATCCTCAAATGTTAGAGGTTTAGAGAATAAAAATCCTTGCCCGGTTTGACAGCCGAGTTTTTTTAGGGCAACGACCTGACTTTCATGTTCTATACCCTCGGCCACTAATTCCATCCCTAAGGTTTGCGCAAGGGTCGTAATGATATGAACAATTTTGTAACTGTCTTTTGTCGTATTCATGCGGTTGATAAAGCTCTTGTCAATTTTTAGAGTATCAATGGGGAATTGATTTAAATAACTTAATGATGAATAGCCCGTACCAAAATCATCAATGGCTAAAGAAATCCCCATTGATTTTAAGTCCAGCAGAATATCGCGGGCCATTTCGGCATTCTCTATGAGCATGGTTTCCGTGATTTCAAGTTTAAGTTGACTGGCTGTCAAGCCTGAATGCACCAGGGCTTCATGGATTGTGGAAATAAAATTATCTTGTAAAAGCTGTAGGACAGAGACATTCACATTTATGGCAATATTTGAAACAACTGGATATTTATCTGTCAATATTTTCAGGCTTCTACAGGCTTCCCTTAAAACCCATTTTCCCAACGGAACGATAAGCCCGGTTTCTTCTGCGAGCGGTATAAATTCTATGGGCGAAACTATGCCCCGCACGGGGTGAACCCAGCGGCACAGGGCCTCAAATCCGACCAAATGACCATTCTGCAAACTAATAATAGGCTGATAATTAAGGCTTAATTCCTTATTCTTCAAGGCTTCCCTGAGGTCATTCTCAAGTTTTAAACGCGAACTTGTCCGCGTTTGCAGCTCTGGCTGATAAACCAGCGTTTTGTTTGGACTGGTTTTGCTAAGTCGCTGCATTGCGATGTGAGCGCGCTGGGTAAGCATATTGCCATCTTTTAACGGCGTACGGCTTACGGCGATGCCAATGGTAAGGGCAAGATGAATTTCAGTATGGTCTGTTTGCAAAGCCGCGTCCATCTCATGATGAAGCGAATTTGCCAAGGCCACGGCTTCTTTCTGCAAGTCGTCAACTTCATTCTCTGCCAGAACGATGGAAAATTTATCGCCTTCAAACCGGGCCAATAGGGCATTTTCAGGCAGTATTCTCTCTAAAGTATAAGAAACATTCTGGATTATTTTATCACCTAATTCATATCCAAAACTTTCATTAATTCTTTGAAATTGGAGGATATTAATTATTAAAACGGCGATTTCACCATTCGGACAAACGTTGGAAATCTTATCTTCAATGGCTTCATTTAAATAGTTTTTATTGGGCAGCCCTGTTAATATATCATGATAGTTAAATTGTTGAAGCTGGTTTGCAAAAGCAATATTCGCGCTATTATCCGATAATATTACAGTCAGGCTCTTTGACTTTTTGTCTTGGTTAGAAGTTGGGACAATACTGCAATTAAAAATATACGGTGAATCGTCCATTTTTATCTGCCAGATAATAGTTTGTGTTTCCTGACTTTCCAGAACCAGACAGATTGCTTGCCATAATTGCCCGTCATCATTCCAAAGGGAATTATCCTTCAGGTTTACCCCTGTTAAATTCTCAGAATCTTGGCGGGCAAACTGTAAAAAATCATTATTTGTTTCAGTTATAATGATCGTATCATCGTCGATGACACTCAAAATGGCGAGCCCATATTGATGGGCAAAGCCATTAGGTTCCGGGTGAAATTTCAATATAGAATTTCTGAAAAGAAACGGGGCATTATCGATACGCAACATAATAATATCTATCCAGATCATGATGGCTGAGAAGCATTCTCAGCCAACTTTTTTTTATTACTGAATTATTGTAATATTTCTGTAAATATAAAGTAAATTTTGGGCATATCAGGAACAACCACTTGTCGTGCCGCAGGTGTCACATTTAAGACAGGTGCCATTCCGAACCATTGTAAAGTTACCGCATTCCATGCAGCCATCACCTTCATAGCCTTTGATGCGGGCTTCCATGGCCCGGGATGTGCGGACGTCACTTTTCCTCGATGATGATGACGCGCCCCCGCTGAGGACTACTTTGCTCTCATAAACAGATTCCTGATTAACGTCTCTGGCCTCTACCGTCGTTTTTGATTTTCCCGTGGTATTTAAGACATAAAGATTGCTTTTGCGGACATACCCAGTGCTGGCATAGGATATAACACGATCCAGCGTTTCGCTTGAAGATTCGACAGGATCCAGATTTTGATCTCCTTTGCCAATGGTGCCATGCTCAAGGTCATCTGGATCGACATGAGCCAAATCTTTCCGCCCCAAATAAGATACCGCCAATTCACGGAAAATATAGTCAAGGACGGAGGTTGCCATTTTGATGGCGTCATTTCCGGTAACCTGACCGGATGGCTCGAATTTTGTGAAGGTAAAGGCATCAACGAATTCTTCCAAGGGCACGCCATATTGCAAACCAATGGAAATTGCGATAGCAAAGTTATTCATCAGGCTTCGGAAGGCGGCGCCTTCTTTATGCATATCCAGGAATATTTCCCCTAATTCTCCATCGTCATATTCCCCTGTTCTCAGATAAATTTTATGACCGCCAACGGATGCTTTTTGAGTATAGCCTTTTCGGCGGCTCGGTAGTCTTTGGCGATCATTCTGGATAATAATTTTTTCAATGATTCGCTCTGCCACAACCTTGGTTTTTTCCGATAGGGAAACCTCAACCTCCAAATCCTCCATATCAAGCAATGCAGCGCTCATCGGCTGACTGAGTTTTGAGCCATCACGGTATAATGCATTGGCTTTCAAACCCAGTCTCCAGGATTTGAGATAGGCCTCCTGACAGTCTTCGAATGTTGCTGAGGCCGGCATATTAACGGTCTTGGAAATTGCCCCTGAAATGAAGGGCTGGGCGGCGGCCATCATCAGGATATGGCTATCCACGGATAAATAGCGTTTTCCGGTTTTTCCGCAGGGGTTGGCGCAATCAAAAATAGGTAAGTGATCCTCTTTCAGGTGAGGGGCACCTTCGAGTGTCATTGCGCCGCTGCAATATAAATTGGCCGCATCAATGTCGCTTTTACTGAACCCAATAGCACTGAGTAGATTAAAGCTCATATCATTTAACTTTTCTTCGTCAATACCCAAAATATTAACGCAGAATTCTGTGCCTAATGTCCATTGATTAAAGGTGAAGGCAATGTCATAGGCACTCACCAAAGCCTTTTCCAGCGCGTCAAGTTGAGCGCGTCCAAAGCCTTTGGTTTTTAAGCTATCATGATTGATGAAGGGCGCGTTCTTTAACGTGCCATGCCCAACGGCAAATTTCGCAATTTCATCAATCTCTTTGGGCGTATAGCCGATATTCTTAAGGGCTTCCGGCACCATTCGGTTAATAATTTTGAAATATCCGCCGCCGGCAAGTTTTTTAAACTTGACCAGAGCGAAATCAGGCTCAATGCCGGTCGTATCACAATCCATGACAAGCCCGATAGTCCCCGTAGGGGCGATGACCGTTGTTTGAGCATTGCGATAGCCATATTGCTGCCCTAAATCAAGCGCTTTGTCCCACGCCATCCCAGCGGCAACGGCAAGTTTGGGAGAGGGGCAATTTACAAGATCAAGAGGGACGGGAAGTGTCGAAAGCGCTTCATAACCATCGGCCTCCCCAAGGGCGGCGTTTCGGTGATTGCGGATGATCCGCAGCATATGATGTTTATTCTTTTCATATCCTTTAAAGGTGCCAAGTTCTGAAGCCATTTCCGCAGACGTCGCATAGCTGACCCCTGTCATGAGCGCGGATATAGCCCCGCAAAGCGCCCGGCCTTCTTCGCTGTCATAAGAAAGGCTCGAGGCCATTATGAAACTGCCGATATTGGCAAAACCCAGCCCTAACGTCCGGAAATCATAACTTAACTGGGCAATTTCTTTTGAGGGGAACTGTGCCATCATAACGGATATCTCAAGAACGATCGTCCAGAGCTTCACGCCATGCTCAAAATTTTCAATTTCAAACTCGCCCTCGTTTGATCTGAATTTCATGAGATTAAGTGACGCAAGATTACAGGCCGTATCATCAAGGAACATATATTCCGAACAGGGATTTGATCCTCTGATTTCTCCGGATTCAGGGCAGGTATGCCAATCGTTGATGGTGGAGTGAAACTGTAATCCCGGATCAGCGCATTGCCATGCGGCAAGGCCTATATCGTCCCATATTTCTCGTGCGGGCAATGTTTTCATGACGCTGCCATCTTTGCGGCTTTTCAAATCCCAGTCACTGTCATTCAATACCGCTTCCATGAATTCGTCCGTAACGCGGATAGTATTGTTGGAATTTTGTCCGGAAACCGTGACATAGGCTTCGGAATCCCAATCCGTATCATAGGTGTCAAAATCGATTTGACTGTAACCTTGCCGCGCAAATTGAATCACGCGTTGGCTGATGGCTTCCGGAACCAGAGAGTTCCTTGCGGCAAGCAGGGCCGTTTTAAGATGTGGATTGGTTTTCGGGCTAAGCCTGTCTTCTGCGGCGATATCCTTTTCAAAACAGGCCGTCATTACATCTTTCATATGTTTTTTGGTGATTTGTGAACCCACCACCAAAGACGCGACCTTTTGTTCCTCAACCACTTTCCATTTTATAAATTCCGAGACATCAGGATGATCAACATCCACGATAACCATTTTGGCTGCCCGCCGGGTTGTGCCGCCGGATTTTATGGCACCGGCCGCCCGGTCACCGATTTTAAGAAAGCTCATCAAGCCGGAAGAACTGCCGCCGCCTGAAAGGGATTCTCCCGCGCCGCGAATATGGGAAAAATTACTGCCTGTACCAGAGCCATATTTGAACAAGCGTGCTTCACGGGTCCACAGATCCATGATGCCGCCTTCATTGACCAAATCATCACTGACGCTTTGGATAAAGCAGGCATGGGGCTGGGGATGTTCGTAGGCTGTTTTGGATTTGACCAGCTTGCCGCTTTCATGATCGACATAATGATGGCCTTGGGACGGGCCATCAATGCCATATGCCCAATGCAGTCCCGTATTAAACCATTGGGGGGAATTGGGGGCGCACATTTGATTTGCGAGCATGAATCGCAATTCATCAAAGAAGGCCTTTGCGTCTCCCTCAGTGGTGAAATAGCCGCCCTTCCATCCCCAATAAGTCCATGTTCCTGCCAGTCGGTCAAATATTTGTTTCGCGCTGGTTTCTGGACCAAAACGGTTTTCTTTGGCTATCTTTTTGAGGGCAGTCTCATCATTTTTTTTGCGCCATAACCAGCTTGGGATGCCCTCTTCTTTTACTGTTGTCAGGCACTGGGGAACGCCGGATTTTCTAAAATATTTCTGGGCAAGAATATCTGCTGCAACTTGACTCCACGAGGCGGGAACTTCAAAAGCTTTTAATGAAAATACAGTTGTCCCGTCCGGGTTCCGGATTTCACTATCGGCAGTTCTGAATTCAATGCCATGGTAAGGCGATTTATCAGCTGAAGTAAAGCGGCGATTAATCTTCATATAATTTTCCCTTTAATATAATTTGCCCTGCGGATGATATTTTTTTATGTTTTGCTCATTAATACGATAACTGTAATATAATATATTACGGAGAAACAGACTTTTTTTCATATATATTGTGGGTGGCTGGTCTTGACTTTGCTATATGTAGTGTTGCTCAATGAGTCGGGCTTGGAAAATCATCGGTTATGAGAATCGTTAATATATGAACTGTTTGCAAAGTTTTTTATGGGGCTTTGTCATAATATGGCCAGAAAGTTTTTTATTATTGTTATGCTGTTGTTCGCAGGGTAAATTCAGAGTATAGAAAACAGGTCAAAAAAATAATTTATTTGGGAAATTCAAGAATGGTAGCTTTTATCAGACGTATGTTCGGATGGTGGTACGGTGCAACAATCGGCACGCTTGTGCATACTTTTTTTAATGGTGAAAAAGTCGGCGAAGATGTGCAGGGCAATATTTATTACCGTGAGAAAAAAGGCCCTAAACGCTGGGTTATTTTCAAAACAGATATCGAGGCCTCCAAAATCCCGCCGGAATGGCATATGTGGCTACATCATACTGTCGATTACACACCATTGGAGCGTAAGCCTGACCGTAAATCCTGGGAACAAGAGCTTGAACCCAATATGACAGGAACAATTAAGGCTTATTTTCCCTCAGGTAGCCTTAATGAAGGCGGCAACCGTAAAAAAACAACGGGTGACTATGAAGCCTGGACACCATAATTACTATTACCGCTTAGATTTACTTCTTGGATTTAAAGGCAAGATATATGAAGAATAATATAGTAGAAACGCTGATGGGCGCCGTTGTTTTGGTTGTGACAGCAAGTTTTCTGTATTTTGCTTTCAGCCACTCAAACGTCACCACCAATGACGGGAAAAGCTATGTGGTCAAGTTTGATAAGGTTGATGGCCTTTCCGTTGGCGGAGATGTAAAAATCAGTGGTATCAAAGTCGGTTCTATCACCAAACAATATCTTGACAAAAACAGTTTTTTTGCCGTTGTAGAAATCAGCATTGATCCCGCGATTAACTTGACTGAAAGTACATTTGCAAAAATTACGTCAGAAGGGCTTCTTGGCGGCAATTATCTTGTGCTTGATCCGGGTGATGAAGATGATGAAATGCTGGAAGAGGGGGATGAAATCACCAATACGCAGGGCGCGGTAGATTTTCTTGGCCTTTTGGATAAATTTGCCGGTTCTGATAATAACAATGATGATAAAAAATGAATTTAGGCGTCAAAGGATCAATTGCCTTTAGTTTGTTGCTTTTCTCCTGCGTTAACAGCTTATCTAAAGAATATGAGGTCTTTGAAAATCTAGAAGATATTTCTGTCGTCACTCTGTCAGCATTAGATAAAATCACAACCCAATTATCCACTATTGAAATCAGACGAGATCAAACCGTTCGCTTTGGTACCCTTAAAATAACATTACGACATTGCCGGAAAAATCCCCCAGAAGAAACCCCGGAGACTGTCGCTTTTCTTGAAATTACGGATGTGGGACATAATAATCAAAATAACAAAATTTTTTCTGGATGGATGTTTGCCTCAAGCCCCGCGTTATCACCGCTAGAGCATCCGGTCTATGATGTTTGGGTCAAGGACTGTAAAATTATTTCCGGTTCAGAATCTATGGCTAAAGAATAAAAATCAACTTTTCGTTCCAAGGCTTTCTTCAACCTTAGTTTATAATCTTGCCGGTTAATTTCAATGGCACCAAACTGAGATAAATGGGGCGTTATGAATTGTGTGTCAAGCAGCCTATAGCCGCCGGCCTTCAGGCGGGCGACC
Organism: Alphaproteobacteria bacterium; assembly: GCA_024280095.1. Taxonomy (GTDB): domain Bacteria; phylum Pseudomonadota; class Alphaproteobacteria; order Sphingomonadales; family Emcibacteraceae; genus Paremcibacter. The sequence goes on from JAJRQU010000136.1 coordinate 14,068, forward strand.
AAATAAGCCAAGGCGATTTTACTGGCATCTGTGACCGTATGAAACATGCTTTCCCCGCAAAATGCCCCGCCGATTGAGACGCCGTAAAGGCCGCCAACAAGTTGATTGTCCTGCCAGCATTCTACGGTATGAACATATCCATTATCAAAAAGCTGCGCGTAGAGGGAAATAATTTGATCATTAATCCATGTTTCTTGCCGGCCATGTGTCTGGGCAGAGGCCGCGCAACCTTCTATGACTTTAAGGAAGCTGGTGTCTATTCTAATATCAAAAGGTTTTTGATTAATTTTTCTGGCTAATTTTCGAGGAAGATGAAAATTGTCCAATGGGATGATCCCGCGTAATTCAGGATCAACCCAATAGACATCATTGGACGCGGCATTTTCCGCCATGGGGAAAATGCCTTGAGTATAGGCATGAATGATGAGTTCAGCCGTTATATTGCTCATTACTCAAGGTTTTTCAGATAATTTTCCAGCCAGTGAATATCATAGGAACCATTGATAAAGTCTGTCTCTCGAATTAAGCTCTGATGTAAGGGAATGGTCGTTTTAATACCCCCGATTACATATTCGTTGAGCGCGCGCCTAAGACGCATAAGACATTCATTACGGGTTTTGCCATGCACGATCAATTTGGCAATCATGCTATCGTAATAGGGCGGAATTGTATAGCCGGAATAGATGCCAGAATCAACCCGCACGCCCAATCCGCCCGGGGGATGATAGTCATTGATCTTTCCAGGGCTTGGCATAAAGGTGAAGGGGTCTTCTGCATTGATACGGCATTCAATGGAATGGCCGGAAAATTTTATTTCTTCCTGAGTGAAGGATAACGGCAAACCAGCAGCAACGCGAATCTGTTCCCTGACCAGATCAATGCCTGTGATCATTTCGGTAATGGGATGTTCAACCTGAATGCGGGTATTCATCTCAATAAAATAAAATTCGCCATTTTCATACAGAAATTCGATGGTTCCAGCCCCGATGTAGCCTAAGCCCTGAATAGCTTTACGTACAACTTCGCCCATCTGGTTTCGTTTTTCCGTATTCAACGCAGGGGAAGGGGCCTCTTCAAGAACTTTTTGATGACGGCGCTGAAGGGAACAATCACGTTCGCCCAGATGACAGACATTACCATGCTTGTCGGCGATGATCTGAAATTCAATATGACGCGGCAGGGTCAGGTATTTTTCAAGATAAACGGTATCATCACCAAAAGAAGCGCCGGCTTCTTTTTTACAGGCCATAATAGCATTGCCGAGTTCAGCTTTATTGTGAACGACTTTCATGCCGCGCCCGCCGCCGCCGGATGCGGCTTTTACAATGACAGGATAACCAATTTTCTTAGCTATTTTTTCGGCTTGAGGAATGTCTTTCACTTCCCCTTCGGAGCCGGGAACAACGGGAATGCCAAGTTTTTTAACGACATCCTTGGCGGAAATCTTGTCACCCATTAATCTGATATGGGCCGCAGTAGGGCCGATGAACTCAAACTTATGCTCCGCTACGATTTCTGCAAATTTATCGTTTTCAGATAAAAAACCATAGCCCGGATGAATGGCGTCCGCGCCGGTGATCTCTGCAGCTGCAATGATGGAGGGAATATTTAAATAGCTGTCTTTTGAGGCTGGCGGGCCTATACAGACGCTTTCATCGGCAAGGCGAACATGCATCGCATTTTCATCTGCTGTGGAATGAACCGCAACGGTTGAGATGCCCATTTCCTGACAGGCGCGATGGATACGAAGGGCAATTTCGCCG
>JAJRQU010000137.1 GCA_024280095.1 Alphaproteobacteria bacterium
CCAGCTGTTCGCGGGAAAAGGCTGAGATGGAGATACCCACATCCTGCGCCGACTGGGCACGTTTTTGCGCGGTCACAACAACTTCTTCCATCAACATTTGTGCCGATGCGGTTTGGACAATGGCGGTGGTGGTTAACAATGCCGCGCCGGCAAGCAGACCTGCCGCCCGCCCCGAGACCAGATTTTTCCCCGAGACTAGATTTTTTATGCGATTGTTCATGTTTTTCTCCCTTAAGTATAATTTTTCCATAGTGCGTAGAATAACTTTCCCTGCGCCAATGGCCAACCTAGACAAAGGGCTATATCAATCGAGCCCCCTGATACTAAAGTATCATGCGCCGCCAAAGACCCCATAAAATCACATGAGAAAATACGTAAAAGGCTTTTTTATTAATGCCAAGGTCTAACTTTTCTTACCCTGCGGGCCATGCGATAATTTAACCCATATTAAATTTATTATGGGATATTTTGAGGAGCAAGAAAAATGACAACAGCAGCACAATTAGAAAATCTACATCATAAAACACAGGATTTTATTTCTTCGCCCCGAAAAATGCTTGTGAACGGCCAATGGACAACATCGGCTAGCGGCAAGACTTTTGATACGCTCGACCCCTCAACGGGCGGCGTAATTGTTCAGGTTGCCGAAGGCGACAAAGAAGATATTGATCGCGCCGTGAGTGCGGCCCGCGCCGCCTTTGAAGATGGCCCTTGGCCCAGTATGAATCCAACCGCCCGAGAGCGTTGCATGCATAAGCTCGCCGACCTTATGGAGGAAAATGCAGATATTCTGGCAGAACTGGAAGCCCTGGACAACGGTAAAAATGTGGCCATTGCCCGCGCTGTGGATATTCAGGTGGCCATTGATTATATCCGGTATATGGCAGGCTGGCCCACCAAAATTATGGGCAATATCCTGCCCTTGTCCGTGCCCTATGCGCCGGATGCAAAGTTTTTAGGTTATACTTTAAAAGAACCTGTGGGTGTTGTCGGACAAATTATTCCGTGGAATTTTCCAACCCTGATGTGCGCATGGAAACTGGGGGTTGCCCTTGCCTCGGGCTGCACCACGGTTTTAAAGCCTGCGGAAGAAACCCCGCTTACCGCATTATATATTGGGGAATTAGTCTGTCAGGCCGGCTTTCCGGACGGTGTTGTCAATATTATTCCGGGCTACGGCCATACCGCCGGCGCTGCCTTGACCACCCATAAGCAAGTTGACAAAATTGCCTTCACCGGATCAACCGAGGTGGGTAAAATCATCGTAAAAGCCGCAGCGGACACCATGAAAAATGTCTCTATGGAGCTTGGCGGAAAATCACCGGCAATAATTCTGCCTGATGCAGACCTTGATATTGCCATTCCGGGGGCGGCCAGCGCCATATTCTTTAATCAGGGGCAAGTATGCTGCGCAGGATCCCGCCTGTTTGTCCCGGATAGCCTTTATGACCAAGTGATCGAAGGCTTGGCAGAGGCGGCCAATGCCATGAAAATCGGCCCGGGGCTAAATCCGGATAATATGGTCAATCCTTTGGTCTCGCAGATTCAATATGACCGGGTTATGGGTTATATCGACAGTGGCCGTGCCGAAGGGGCCGATATTGTCGCCGGCGGCAAACGCCGGGGCGATAAAGGCTATTTTATCGAACCAACCATTCTGGGCAATACCAACCGCGACATGAAGGTGGTTCGCGAAGAAATTTTTGGCCCTGTGGTTTGCGTACAGCGCTATAATGATGTTGATGACATCGCCAAACTGGCCAATGATACCATATATGGTTTAGGCGCAAGCATCTGGACAAAAGATGTGAGCAACATCATCAATATTGTGCCGAAAATAAGGGCCGGTACCGTTTGGGTCAACTGTCACAATATACTGGATGTCGCCATGCCCTTCGGCGGTTATAAACAGTCCGGCTTTGGCAAAGATATGGGCAAAGAAGCCCTTGATTCATATCTGGAAACAAAATCCGTTTGTATCATGGCCTGATTTTCCTTGTCTTTAGGGGCGATCCTTCCTTAAACTTGAGCGCAAAGGCAGGAGAGTAATAGATGGCCGTCATTAAAAAAGCTGTTTCACAATATCAAGATGCCCGGCAGGCGGCAGACGAGCTATTTCAACAGCTTTGCGAAACCGGCCCGTCTCCTGCCTTGTGCTTGTTTTTTTGTTCGCCCAATTATGATCTGGACCTATTGGAAAAAGAATTATCCCGATGTTTCGGCGATATTCCTTTGGTGGGCTGCACCACCGCCGGTGAAATAACCCCTCTTGGCTATCAGGAGGGCAGCATCACAGCCGTTGCCTTTCCAAAAAGTCATTTCAAAATTGTCACGCAGCGCCTGGATAATATAAGCCAGTTTAAAATTCAGGACGGCATGGATATTGGCGGAAATCTGGTGGCCAACTTTAAAAAATCCATCCCCACGGCCAATGGTCATAACAGCTTCGCCTTTATGTTAATTGATGGCATTAGCAATGCGGAGGAACGGGTCACGGCCTCCATCGGCAGTCAATTGGGCGACATTCCGCTGGTTGGCGGGTCGACAGCGGATAATTGGGATCTGAAAAAAACCCATATTTTCTTCAATGGACATTTTTTACGCGATACGGCGGTCGTTATTTTATTTCATACTGAATTGCCCTTTCAGGTGCAATATGCCCACCATTATGTGCCCGGAAATGAGCGGGCTGTCATTACAGAGGCCGACCCCATCACCAGAATTGTTCATGAAATAAATGGTCTTCCGGCGACTCAAGAATATGCCAGACTTTGCGGCGTGGATGAAAAAGACCTTTCCATTTCTGTTTGCAGCAACCACCCTATTTTAATGAAAATCGGCGGAAAATATTATTCCCGGGGCGTGGTCGAAGTGAATCATGACGCGCAAACCATTCATTTTGCCTGCGCCATCGGCAAGGGCGTTGTCTGCAGCATTGCGCGGCCCTCTGACCCGGTTGCCAATACAAGACAGCTTTTTCAGGAAATTCGCGCCGAAATTGGCCCGCTGGATCTGGTTTTGGGATGTGATTGCGCGGCCCGGAAAATGATCTATGAACAGCAGGGGCTCATGGACGATATATCCCAGATTTATGTGGAAAATAACGTCATTGGCTTTGCCTCCTTTGGCGAACAATATAATACCATCCACATGAATAATTCCTTTTGCTGTATCGCTATTGGTAAAGATGCAGAAATAGTGGAAAAAAATAATGCGTGACCAGAAAAGCCCCCATACGAATAAAGACATAGAACAGCTGGTCACGGAAAATGCCCGTCTGAACAAAATACTTCAGGTTTTAATGGACAGGGTTGAACAGGAAATGGATCAACAGCAGGATAGCTTCACCATTTTCCAAACCGCCATCAAACTCGAAGAAACCGTAACCCAGCGCACCAATGAACTAAAAGACCTGAACAACCGGCTCATGAAAGAACTGGAGGAGCGGCAAAAAGTTGAAGAAAAGCTGCAAATAGCCAAGAAACAAGCGGAAGAAGCCAACAAAAGCAAGACAACTTTTCTGGCAACCGCCAGTCATGACTTGCGGCAACCCCTCAATGCCGCGCGGCTGTTTATCGGATCTCTCGCGGACGCTGATATTGGGGCAAAAAATGCCCATTATGTGGCCCGGATCGGTAATTCCCTCGACGCGCTGGATGATTTGTTGAGTATATTGCTCAATATTTCGCAGCTAGATTCAGGCGGTATCATTCCCCGCTTTTGTCATTTTTACTTACAGGATCTGTTGAATAGGGTTGTTCCGGATTATGTCCAGTCGGGGCAGGAAAGGGGGCTTGATATTCGCATGGTACCCTCTTCCTGTATCGTCTATAGCGATCCCCGCTTTTTGGAGACCATATTGCGGAACTTCCTCAGCAATGCGGTTCGATATACCAAAAAAGGCGGCGTGTTGATCGGTTGCCGTATGCGGGGCGGAAAAATCATCATTCAGGTATTTGATACCGGCATTGGCATCAAGGAAAGCCAGTTGGACGACATATTCGAGGAATTTATTCAGGTTCATGAAGACCATACGGCCGGCGGGCGCGGCATTGGTCTTGGCCTGTCTATTGTCCGGCGCGTGTCCGAGCTGTTGGAAGCCCTTGTCGAAGTTCGCTCAACCGTTGGCAAGGGATCAATGTTCAGTATTGCCCTGCCTCAAGGGGATGACCAGAAAACCACCCGATTATATATAGACCGCGCATCCGATGCGGCTCTTTCCGGAAATTTCACCAACCGCGTTATCGTGGTTATTGATAATGATGAGGATGTTCTGGAGGGTATGACGGCTTTGCTGGGCAAATGGGGCGCAGAAATTATTTCCGGTATTTCGGCTGATATTTGTCTTGCGCAACTTATTGAAAAAGACATCATTCCGGACATCATTATTGCAGATTATCATTTAAACGGGGATGACACGGGCATAAAGGCTGTCGCAGAAATCCACACCGAACTTTCCGGTTTGTTTGAGGGGCCAATTCCCGCGATCATCATTACCAGCGACAGGGATCCTAAACTGGAAAAAATGCTGGCATTAAATGATCTGCCGCTCATTCATAAACCCGTGGCACCAGCGAAGCTTCATGCCTTGATCCTGCATCTGCTGCCCTAGAATATTTACATTTTAATGTCAGGCTTCTGGTTAATTTTTTTAGCGGTAATGACCGCCTGAAGCCGGTTGCTCACCCCGAGCTTGCGCAAAATAGCCGACACATGTGCCTTGACCGTAATCTCACTTATACCCAATTCATAGGCAATGATTTTATTGGCCTTTCCTTCGGCAAGAAGATCAAGAACCGCAAGCTGACGCGGCGTTAAGGCAAATATATTCTCTTTGGTTTTATCTGCTTCAAGATGCTGAGAAGGGGTCTCTTTCTTAAATTGCGAGATACCGGCAACCCCCTCCAACGCCCCCTCAAACAAGCCCAGGGCTTCGGTTGGAATATAGGGGCTACCTGACATGACAAGCCGGATGGCGTTTTTCATCACATCTTGAGATGACGATTTAGGCAAATACCCCATGGTGCCATAGGAAAAGCTTTCCCGAACGATATCAATCTGATCCTGCGACGAAACCATCACAACCGGAATAGACGGGGCCTTGCGACGAATTGAGATCAGGCAGGAAAACCCGTCCGCACCGGGCAGTTTCAAATCAAGCAAGATCAAATCAAAAGCGGGGCCGCTATCCAGAGCCTCCAGAGTTTCTCTGGCCGTTGTGGTACAAATACATTCGGCATCCCCTGAAAATACATCAAGCACCACACCCTTCAGCGCTTCGTGGAAAAGCGGATGGTCATCGGCAATTAATATTCGCTTCATATCCGGCAACACTTCTGTCCTTAAGCTCAAAGGAAAAAATTTAATTTATATAGTATAGTTCAAACCTGACCTCACGAACAATCTTTTATGGCTCACGCCTCATTCTCAAAAGCCCCAACAACAAACTTCTGGCTTTGGTCGGCCCCTTGCTTATAGGGCTTTGCTTTGTCCATATCCGATATGTTATCCCAGTTTTCGGCAATCATTTCAGGGGTGGCGTCCGCACCTAAAAACATACCAGCACTTTCCAATATCTGGGCACGGGCGAAGGTTCCTGCGCCGGCGGTAATAATTTCGCCTGTCGGGGCTTCCTTGCCGCATAGATATAATACGGCGGGAGATACGGATTCAGGCGTGAGAAAATCCAGCATTTGCGGCGGCATTATATCATCGGTCATGCGGGTTGCCGCAACAGGGGCCAAAGCGTTCACGCGAATGCCAAATTTAAAAAGCTCAAGTTTTAACGTATTGGTCAGCCCCACAAGGGCAAGCTTCGCCGCCCCGTAATTGCTCTGCCCGAAATTACCATACAGCCCGCTGGAGGATGTGGTCATAACAATGCGTCCATATTCCTGATCTTTCATGACCGGCAAAACGGCGCGGGTGGCAATGACACTGCCCATAAGGTGAACATCCAACACAGTCTGAAAATCGGACAAAGCCATCTTGCTAAAGGTCTTGTCCCGCAAAATGCCCGCATTATTGACCAGAATATCAAGGCGACCAAAAGCCGTCATGGTTTGATCAACCATATCCTGCATATCAGTCTCTGAGGTAACATTACCAAAATTTGCCAGCGCCTTGCCCCCCTGACTGGTGATCTCCTGAACCACTTTTTCTGCTGCTGATGAACCAGAGTCTTTATCAGAATCCCCGCCGTCCCGCGCCCCGCCAAGGTCATTAACCACAACCATGGCCCCGCGCCGCGCAAAAGCATGGGCATGAGCGCGGCCCAAACCACCGCCTGCACCTGTGATAATCGCGACTTGTCCGGTGAAATCATAGGGCATCTGTCTATTCCTTGAATATTGTTACAAAATTTTTCATTACCAAATTTCTCATGGGGCATTATATATTGATAAAATTTAACATAAATCAATTATCATGAAATAAAAGGCATTTTCATATTCAATGCATTTACAAAAGCCGGAAAATCCTGTAGATGTTGTTGATAATTATTATTAACAACTTATGTATATATAATGGCCATTAAATATTTAAGCGATTTAAAAAAAGGCGAAGAGGCGACAATCCTTGGCTTTGATCCACAATCCTGTAAGGATGTTGAATTTGCGCGTGATCTGGAAGATCGCCTGCTTGAAATTGGCTTTGAAGAAGGTCTGAATGTTAAAATCCTCCATGAAGGGCCCATATCTCGCGATCCGATCGCCGTGCGCATTGGGCAGATGACCGTGGCCCTGCGCCGTATGGAGGCCGCAGCGGTAAGAATAAATAACGGAAAATCATAAGCCACATGTCCAACAAATCCCATAATATTAAACAGGATATTAAAATCGCCCTTGTCGGCAGCCCGAATTGCGGTAAAAGTTCCCTGTTTAATAGCCTGACCGGAAGCCGCCAAAAAGTGGCCAATTACCCCGGCGTGACCGTAGAACGGCGCAGCGGAAAATATACCACTGCGGACAATAAAGTCATTACGCTGATCGACCTGCCCGGCATCTATAGCCTAAAAGACCGCACCCTTGATGAACGGATCAGCCGCCAGGTCATCACCGGCACCCATATTAGTGAACGCCAGCCTGATCTATTGCTTTGCGTGGCAGACAGCACCAATCTTCGGGTACATTTACGCCTCGTACTGGAATTAAAACATCTTGGCCTGCCCATCATATTGGCGCTGAATATGCATGATATGGCGCAAAGGGATGACATCAGAATTGATCCTGAGATATTATCCAAAGAATTAGGTATTCCCGTGGTGACCACCATTGCCGTGCGGCGCGGCAGTCTGGATGATTTAAAAAGCCAACTTTCCAGAACGCTCAATAATCTGCCGCCAAAGCAAGAGAATATGCCCGCCCCGACAACAAGAGAATTGCAACAACAGGCCCGTGATATTGCTGCCCGCGCCACATTGTCCGAGGGAACACAACATAAAATCACCCGCCAGCTGGACAGGGTTCTGTTACATCCTGTATTTGGCATCATTATCTTCTTCATTACCTTATTTGGCATGTTCCAACTGGTCTATTTCTGGGCCGCCGCCCCTATGGATCTTATAGAAGGGGGCTTTGCGGCATTGCAGGATATTATTTCAGATATTCTGCCCGATAACTGGTTCCGCAGCCTGCTCAATCACGGCATTATCGCGGGCGTGGGCAGTGTTCTGGTCTTCCTGCCGCAGATTATCATTCTTTTTACCTTCATTTTGATCCTAGAATCCACCGGCTATATGGCCCGTGCAGCCTTCATTATGGACCGCATCATGGCGATGGTTGGCCTGAATGGCCGCGCGTTCATTCCCTTAATGTCCAGCTTTGCCTGCGCCATTCCGGGCATCATGGCCACCCGAACCATCGAACATCACCGGGACCGGATCACCACCATAATGATTGCGCCATTGATGACCTGTTCTGCGCGCATACCGGTTTATGCCCTTCTGATTGGCGCTGTTGTACCGAATCAGCCCATAATTTTCGGCCTGTTCGGGTTGCAAGGTATGGTCTTGTTTGGTTTATATCTGGTGGGTATTGTCAGCGCGTTGATCGTGGCAATGGTGTTAAAAATGACCTTGACCAAGGGCGTGGCCCA
>JAJRQU010000138.1 GCA_024280095.1 Alphaproteobacteria bacterium
CGAGCGCACCTTCACCCGCCGTTTTACGCAGCAAATAGGACTGACGCCGGCCAAATTTGTTGAAAAAGCACGGCTTGATAACGCCCGCCGCGCCTTGGAAGAAACCCGTCTTAATCTGGATCAGATCGCCCATGAGGCAGGCTTCCATAGCCCCGAAGTCCTGCGCCGCAGTTTCCAGCGCCATATGGCCATATCCCCCAGAGAATACCGCGAAAGATTTGGTGGTTAGGCATTATTCCCCTAATGCTTCTCCCAGTACCAGCGCAGGATTTAGGCGTTCATTGTACCAGTTGAGGCCCCAGTGCAGATGGGGGCCGGTGGCGCGGCCGGTGGCGCCGACGGTGCCGATCTGGTCGCCCTGCTTAATCACTTGCCCCATATTCACGGTAACGCTGTTCATATGGGCGAAAACCGTATTGACCCCAAGCCCGTGATCAATGATCAACGTATTGCCGGTATAATAAAGATCAGAAACCATGGTCACTCTGCCACCGAGCGGGGCGACAATCTTTGTGCCTTTTGGGGCGGCGATATCCATGCCGCCATGGGGGCTTTTGGGGGTGCCGTTCAAAATACGGTGATTGCCAAAATTACCGCTGATCCGTCCCCGCACAGGCCAGATAAAGGCCTCCTGAAATTCCTGCCGGTCACTGTCGGTTTTGCGGGCTTTTTTAACGCGGGCTGAATCTTGCGCAATTTTTACCAGCACTTCTTTGGGCGGCGTGACCATTTTTGGCGGCAGGCCATCAATATGGCTCACATCATATTTTTGTTTTTTAACGCCAAGCCTTTGATGGCGGGTTTGCCCGGCGGCATCGATCAATTTGAATGTCGCCATTACCCCCTGCTGCCAATTCATCCCGACGGCGAAATGGCCTTCTGGAGAGAGCCTTAATTTTCGGCCTTCAAACCAAACTGCGCTATCAGGTGCCACTTTTCCCACATAAAAACCGCCTTGAGTCAATTCAGCGGGCAAGCCCAATATATTTTGGGCCTGCGGATAACTCACCGCCGTAAGCCATAAAAGAGCCCCGATCAAAAACTTCATAATAATGACCCCTGCCTGTTGTCATGGCTTTTTGGCTTTGGTGTCTTTTTGGGTTTATTCGGCCCGCCCGTGGCCACAACCCCCCTGTGACCATCATTAAATTCCACATCCAGCGCATCACCCAACGATATATCCGCGGCCCGCGTCACGGCGCGGCCCTGATCATCGCGGATCACCGCGAAACCCCGGTCCAGAACCCGTTTATAATTCAAGCTGTCAAAAAGACGCCCTGTAGCCTCAAAATCATGCTGCATACGCGCGATATTCTGAGTAGTTGCCCGTGCCATGCGATCAGATTGCTGGCCCAGTTTTTCTCCGGCCCGTTCAATATCCCGCCGGATCATATCAGGCCGCAACAAGCGGCTGACCCCGTCCAGCCTCATCTGCTGCTTTTCCGCCAGCAGGCTCAGGCTGCGCGGCAATCTTTCGGACAGGTCATCGAAACGCTGTTGGGCAAGCGCCAGCATGTCAGATGGTTTCGGCAGGCCCCGGCCTAATCCTTCGAGCCTTTGAGCCTTATCCTGCACCATTCGGCGCACGGATTTATTCAGGCGGCTGTCAAAATCCTGCAGGGTATAAATCAGATCATCCCGCACGGGCACCGCCTGTTCCGCCGCTGCTGTGGGCGTGGGCGCACGCAGGTCAGCGGCAAAATCAATCAGGGTGGTGTCTGTCTCATGACCCACCGCCGAAATCAGCGGAATATCACTCATCGCGGCGGCGCGCACCACCGCTTCCTCATTAAAAGCCCAGAGGTCTTCGAGGCTTCCGCCGCCGCGCGCGACAATCAACACATCCGGCCTTGGTATATCACCCGTGCCATCAAGGGCGTTAAAGCCGCGAATGGCCTCGGCAATTTTCAGGGCCGCACCTTCGCCCTGTACGATAACCGGCCAGACGATGACATGGCGCGGAAAACGATCCGACAGGCGGTGCAATATATCCCGAATCACCGCCCCCGTCGGTGACGTCACGACACCAATGACTTTTGGCAGATAAGGAATGGCTTTCTTGCGATCCGCATCAAACAACCCCTCGGCGGCAAGTTTTTTCTTGCGTTCCTCGAGCAGAGCCATCAAGGCCCCCGCGCCCGCAGGCTCCATACGTTCAATGACGATCTGATATTTTGATCGGCCGGGATAGGTGGTCAGCTTGCCCGTACATATAACTTCGAGGCCATCTTCGGGTTGAAAACCAAGGCGGGCGGCCACACCCTTCCATATGATTCCGTCCAATACTGACTTTTCATCTTTCAGCGCAAGATATATATGGCCCGACGCGGCGCGTTTAAACCCAGAAATCTCGCCGCGCAGACGGACATAGCCGTAAGTATCCTCCACCGTGCGTTTCAGGGCCATACTGAGTTCAGTGACGCTATATTCCGGCGTATTACTCGTCTGTATGTTGGTCTGTTTTTCCGGGACGTAGGGATAGTCTGTCATAAGGGATTTTCAACTTGTTTCCATTTTTTCCTATGCTACAAGAGTGGAAAGCTTTGATAAAGGATTTTTGACGATGAATATTCTGGTGATCGGCTCCGGCGGGCGGGAACATGCCCTTGTCTGGAAAATATCGATGAGCCCGCTCGTGGATAAAATTTTTGTCGCCCCCGGCAATGGCGGCATGGCAGACTTAGCCGAGTGCGTACCCCTGAATGAAACAGATCATGACGGCGTGGTCAAATTCTGCCGCGACAAAAATATCGGCCTTGTGGTGGTTGGCCCGGAGGCACCGCTTGTGGCGGGCCTTGTTGATCGTCTGGAAAAGGAAAATATCCCGGCCTTCGGCCCAAGCGCCTATGCCGCGCAGCTCGAAGGCTCCAAGGGGTTTACCAAAGACATTTGCGCAAAATATAATATCCCGACCGCCGCGTATGGGCGCTTTAGCGATGCCGCATCAGCCAAAAAATTCGTACGCGAAAAAGGCACCCCCATTGTGATCAAGGCCGACGGGCTTGCCGCCGGAAAAGGCGTGATCATCGCTGAAAATGAACCGCAGGCCTTCACCGCCATTGACGATATTTTAGGCGGACAATTCGGCGATGCCGGCACCGAGCTTGTCGTGGAAGAATTTCTGGTGGGCGAAGAGGCCAGCTTCTTTGCCCTATGTGACGGGGATAATATCCTGCCACTCGCCACCGCCCAGGATCATAAACGCGTGGGCGAAGGCGATACCGGCCTTAATACCGGCGGCATGGGCGCCTATAGTCCAGCCCCCGTCATGACCGACGAAATGACAGCCCGCACCATCAATGAAATCATCCTGCCCACCGTGCGCGGCATGAAACAGGAAGGCCACCCTTTCAAAGGCGTATTTTTTGCCGGCCTGATGATTACCGACAAAGGCCCGGAACTTATTGAATATAACGTGCGTTTCGGCGATCCGGAATGTCAGGTGCTGATGATGCGCCTGAAATCAGATATTGTGCCTGCGCTCATGGCCTGCGCGCAGGGTAATGTGGATAAAATAGAGATGATCTGGCATGACCAGCCCGCCTTGTCGGTTGTTATGGCAACGAAAGGCTATCCCGAATCTTATGACAAGCATACCGAGATAAAGAATCTGGAATCGGTGGCGCAAGGTCAGAGCACTTATATTTTTCATGCCGGCACCAAATGCGAAGAAGGCAGAATTTTCGCCGTCGGGGGCCGCGTGTTGAATATTACTGCCATGGGGGCAAGCGTTGAAATCGCCCAAGGCAAGGCCTATACGGCTTTGGATCAGATAGACTGGCCCGAGGGATTCTGCCGCCGTGATATTGGCTGGCGCGCCGTTAAGCGGGAACAATTATCAGGCCCCAAATAAAAAAACAGTTTTATTGCATTTGCGCAGTAATGATGAAATTATGCAGGCGAATTTTAGCAGTTGATTCTGGAATGGGATTATGATGACCGACATGACGAGTTCAGGGGGTAATTCAGCCTCCGCCGATAATTTTGCTTACCGAATTTTTCAGTGGCTTTTTGTCTTCTTCCTCATTTACTTATTGATCACCGCCGTTGGCATGATCGGCAGCGGATTTAAAGGCGCGACAAAAGGTCATGCCGCCGAACTTTTCTCCTTCGCCACCAACCCTTTTATGGGGCTCATTGTCGGCGTGATGGCCACCGCAATGATTCAATCTTCATCAACCGTGACCTCCATCATTGTCGGAATGGTCGCGGGGGGGCTGCCGGTTGAAATGGCCGTCCCAATGATCATGGGGGCCAATATCGGCACCACAATCACCAATACCATCGTCAGCCTGGGTCATGTTCGCCATAAGAAAGAATTTCGCCGGGCTTTTGCCGCCGCAACAGTTCATGATTTTTTTAACCTTATGGCCGTGGCGATCTTTCTGCCCATCGAAATTATTTTTCATCCCTTGCAGAAGATTGCGACATATCTATCCGAATATTTGGTAGGCGGTGAGAATTTAAGCGTTAAGGGCCTGAATTTCATCAAGCCCATCACCAAACCGGTCATTACAGAGTTTCAGACATTTGCCGAAATGATCTCTGTACAAAGCTCTCATATCCTCTTGGTTTTTTTCGGCATAGCCATTATATTCCTGTCGATCATCTTCATTGGTAAACTTTTAAAAAAACTGATGGTGGGCCGCGCCAAGAAAATCATGCATGCCTCCATAGGCCGGGGCCCTATCTCGGGCATCACATCAGGGGCTATTGTCACCGTATTGGTACAATCCTCTTCCACCACCACAAGCCTGATGGTACCGCTGGCCGGCGCGGGCGTTTTTAAACTGAAACAGATTTATCCCTTCACTTTAGGGGCCAATATTGGCACGACCATCACGGCGCTTTTAGCCGCAACGGCCATATCTGGCCCAACTGCCATTTTAGCCTTGCAAATTGCCCTCGTACATTTGCTTTATAATACATCGGCTGTGGCGTTTATTTATGGCATAAAGACCCTGCGGAAAATACCTATTCGCGGGGCCTTATGGTTGGCCCGCCTTGCCGCTGAGAAGAAACTATACGCCTTATTCTATCTGCTTGGTATTTTCTTTGTTGTTCCGGGCGTTTTGATCTTTCTACATGAAATTTTTGCTTAAAGGAAATAATGATGGAACAAGAAGATTTCTCATCCCTGCCAAAAAAGAAATTAAAAAAACTAATCTCTGAAACGCAGGATGTTTTAAACCAGTTAAAGCGTGAATTAAAACTTCGAAAAGAAGGCAAACAGCATGATGAAATAGATCATCTTGAAGAATATTTCGAAGATGCTTCCCATAATCTGAGCAACTTGAAAAAATTCATTCAAAATGTTATTTCAGAGGTTAAATCTAAATAAATAACAGCATAGACAGCTTTTGGCTATTCTGGTGCCAAGTCCGATATGGATTCTGGTGTGATGGCTGATTTTTCTCTCGACACGATATGAATATCGCGCTGTGGGTAGGGGAATTCAACATTGTTTGCGTTGAATTTCTGCCAGATTTTATAATAAACCTCACTGGCTACATTAGAGACACCGTTTTTAGCGTCCTGTATCCACACCCGCAGTTCAAGGTCGATGGCATTGTCACCAAAGCCCTTTATGAGAACGCGCGGGGCTGGGTCATCCAGAATGCGCGGGACTTCTTCGGCGGCTTCGATCATTAAGGCTATGGCCAGATCAACATCACTTTTATAGGAGATACCCAACGGCAAATGACGCCTGACCATACGATGAGAAAAAGTCCAATTGACCACTGTCTGCGTGACCATATCCTCATTCGGGATCAAATGTTCCCGGCCATCCCGGGATATGACAGAAGTATAGCGGCCCGCCAATTTATTTATTCGGCCATAGGTTCCTGAAATCTCCACCACATCCCCCGGCTTAATGGATCGATCCATCAGAAGTATAACCCCGCTGACAAAGTTGGACACCACCTTTTGCAGACCAAAACCAAGCCCGACACCAATGGCGCCGCCAAAGACCGCGAAGACTGTAAGGTCAATTCCAACACTTGAGACCGCAAAAAGAAAAGCCGCAGCAATGAGAAAAATACGCGCGACCTTGGATAACAACACTCTGGCCGATGGGTTTATAGCAGGAATTTTGCGCAGCCAGTCTTCCAGAAATTTTGTCACAACAAGCGCCAGCCAAATCAAAAAAACCAATGTCAATATGCCGCCCAGAAAGCCCAATATACTGACATGGCCTTGGCCCAGAGAAAAGGTCACACTGTCCAGGAAATCAATCAATGGCTTAAGCCAGCCCACGATGTTCAATGCCGCCAATGTCCAGGCAAAAGAGCGCACCAGGCGCGCAACCTCACGGCTTTCAATCAATCCTGTCACAAGCCTGATAACAATCCAGGCCAATACAAGATTGATGGCAATATTAAGCGCATAGGCCGCCACCTGCTGCTGATCCGCCAATGTTTTTGCGGCCACGAGAAAAAACAACCAAATGACCAGATCATACAACGGACTAAGCTGTGGTTTTAGCCGCCGATACCAGTCAAACCGATCCAAACCATGGGGAAGCAGTAATCGGCTCAAACGCCCCAGACCTATGCTTAAACCCCACAATAAAAAGATTATGCCAAGCTGCGCCAACGTCTGATAAGACAACAATCTTTCATCAAACCAGATGAGTAATGCCGCGAGCCATTCCTGTCCTTGTGCTATAATATCTGTCATAAAATTAAGATTATCGAAAAATGACCCGATCCGCAAACTTTTAACGCATCTGCGGCCTTAACCTTTTGGCCTTAGCGTTTGGCCTTAGCGTTTGGCCTTAGCGTTTGGCCTTAGCGTTTAGACTGGAAAAAATCCTTTAACAGCTTCTCTGCAGCACCGGCCCCGATACCGCCGTAAATTTCTGGTCTGTGATGACAGCTTTTGGCATGAAGAACGCGCGGGCCATTTTCCACGCCGCCGCCTTTTTCATCATGGGCCGAAAAATATAGCCGCCTTATCCGGGCAAAGGAAATTAATTGCGCGCACATAGGGCAAGGCTCTAACGTGACATAAAGGTCACAATCAATCAATCTCTCACTGCTCAGGATTTGGCAGGCCGCGCGAATTGCCACCACCTCTGCATGGGCGGACGGGTCTTTATCTTCTATGACTTTATTTGATCCCAGCGCGATTATTTTACCTGTTGGCCCATGGACAATGACAGCTCCGACGGGGACCTCGCCCCGTTTGGCGGCCCTTTCTGCTTCTTCTAGGGCCAGCTCAATATATTTGTTGGATAAATATTTGTTGGAAACTGTCATCAATTCTTGTATTGCATGGGCTTTATAAATTTACAATCAGAATTGCGCAAATGACCAATGATATAGATAAGCCATCCGATGAAGCTGCAGGCCATGAAACGACGGAGCGCACAAACGCACCGCCAAAGGGCGAACGTATCGCCAAACTTTTGGCGCGCGCCGGTGTTGGGTCGCGCCGCGCTGTGGAACGCATGATCGAAGCGGGTATGGTGAAACGGGATGGTATTCTAATAACCACACCGGCCACTTTGATCTCTTCCGTTGACGGCATCACGGTGGACGGCATGATCGTCAAACCGGCAGAGCCCACCAAAATCTGGAAATATCATAAGCCTGCCGGACGCATGACCACTTATTATGATCCCGAAGGACGGCCAACGATATTTCAGGCCCTGCCGTCCAATATGCCGCGCGTGCTGTCGGTAGGCCGGCTTGACCTCAATACCGAAGGTTTACTGCTCCTGACCAATGACGGGGAATTGAGCCGTTGGCTGGAGCTGCCCGCAACGGGCTGGCTCAGAACCTATAAAGTGCGTTGTCATGGCTATTTCGACCGGGAAAAGGTTGATGAAATACGCAAAGGCGTCACCATTGAAGATGTCAAATACCGGGGCGTGAAAATTAATATTAACGAGAATCGGGAACAGTCCAATATCTGGCTCACCATTGGTATCAAGGAAGGCAAGAATCGGGAAGTCCGTAAGCTGCTGGAATATATTGGCTTGCAAGTAACGCGGCTGATCCGCCTTTCCTTCGGCCCTTTTGAACTGGGTGAGATGAAACGGGGCGACATACAGGAAGTGAGCCTCAAGGATATGCAATTTCATTGCGCCGATTTTTTCAAAGATAAAGGCATCATGGAAGTGCCCGCGCTAACAGAAGATGTAAAACCCCGCCAGAACAAGACAAAATCCGGCTGGGCAAAAGCAAAGCCCAAGGTCAATGCCCGCCGCGCCAACAAAAAAAGAACCGACCCGAAACGTGACGAAGCCAAAAAGAATATTCCTTTTAAAACCAGAAAGCCCGCTAGAAAAAAATGAGAATAATTGGCGGAACGCATCGGGGGCGAAAATTAACAACGCCGCCTGATAAAAATATTCGGCCAACGACAGACCGGATGCGGGAAACTATTTTCAACATCCTGATCCACACTGCCAGAGGTCTTGAAGGGGCCAGAATATTGGATGTTTTTGCCGGCACCGGCGCAATGGGGCTTGAAGCCTTATCACGCGGCGCGGCCCACTGCACATTTTTTGACAGAGACAGAAAAGCCTTGCAACTGGTGAAAAAAAATTCCGACCTGATGGGGAACCTCGACAAGATAACCGCAAGGAATGTATCTGCGCCCAGATTTCTGCCCGCCAAAAGCGCGTATGATGT
Source organism: Alphaproteobacteria bacterium (assembly GCA_024280095.1). GTDB lineage: Bacteria > Pseudomonadota > Alphaproteobacteria > Sphingomonadales > Emcibacteraceae > Paremcibacter. Next base: position 8,643 of record JAJRQU010000138.1, read on the forward strand.
CATATTTCTGGATCCCCCTTATGAGCTTGATATTATTCCTGATACGATCAATGCCTTGAGGGATAAGGGCTATTTGGCCGACCATACTATTCTCATCGCCGAATATGCCGCAGAAAATAATATCCAGTTCCCCGATTTTTTAAATGTTATGAAAGAAAGCACCTATGGTGATGCCCGTTTCTCCATCCTCCAAGTAACTATTTAAATTTAATTATTTTTTCTTCTTTACCATTTATTAACCATATTAGATAAAGATAATATTTAGATCAATTGGGGAATGTCATATTGACCATGTTGCTTTTTCATCCTCACTGTAAAGAAACCTCACGCAGGAGAATTTTTCATGAATATGGCAAGTCGTAATTTTATCCCTCATCAGAACGCCCCTTCAAAAAAGGCAACATTCGACATGATAAATGCCTTGGCACACCTATGTCACAAGGCAGAAGAGGCTCATCTGGATTTAGTCAGTTTTCACCTGAATCTCGCCTTTGAAGAATTAGAAGTTTCAGTCATAGCCCCGGCAAGTGATATAGAAGACGTTTAAAAAAGAGCTTGCAATCTTTCCTATCAGCAACTATATACTTATAGTTGTATAATAGCATAGAGGTTGCACCTATGAGTACTGATAGTGCCAGTTTCGTCCCACAGCAATATGCGGCTGATATTGCCTATGAATATGCGGGAATGATCAATACGCTCATTTATTTAAGTCAAGAAGCAAGAAATGCCAATCTTGAACTTGTCAGCCTTCATCTGGATATTGCCATTGCTGAATTAAAAGAATATCACCCGCCAAAGGTAAAAACCGGATAAAATTTGCGTTAAATCCGTTATCGCCGGCCAAATAATTTTTCAATATCCGATAGTTTTAATTCCACATACGTGGGCCGTCCATGGTTGCATTGGCCGGAATGGGGGGTCTGTTCCATTTCCCTGAGCAAGGCGTTCATTTCCGTAACGTTGAGCCTGCGCCCGGCCCTTACGCTGCCGTGGCAGGCCATGCTTGAGCATACCTCCTCCATACGTTCTTTCAAAGACAAGGCCTGATCCAGTTCAGCCAATTCATCTGCCATATCCCGAATGAGGCCCTTAATATCCGCATCACCGAGCAAGGCCGGCATCTCGCGGACAACGATGGCGCCTTCGCCAAAACCCTCAAAACACAAACCCATTTCTTTAAAATCACCCGCGCGGGCGAGCAGCCTGTCCACGGCAGCCTGTTCCAGTTCAACCACTTCCGGAATTAATAACGCCTGGCGCGGCACATCATTATCCATCAAGTGATTTTTCAGGCGTTCATAGACAAGCCGTTCATGGGCGGCGTGCTGATCCACAATGATAATGCCGTCCGATGTTTGTGAAATAATATAGGTTTCATGAAGCTGCCCCCGCGCCGCGCCCATTGGAAAACTCTGGGAAGGGAAATCATGGGAAGAATCAGGCGGTGATATAGCAGATGGCTCATCTATCCGGCTTTCCGGCGGCGTAAAACCATCCCCCAGCGGCATCTGAAATTCTGTCGCTTTATCGGCAAGGCCAAGGCCATAAACTGTCGGCGGCCCAGGGAATGTCGTCCTGCCGCCCCGGCTTTGTCCTGAATATTGCGGCAAATTATAGGCTGTGCGGCCCGTTTGAAAAGAGCCCAGCGCCGATTGGGAAACCGTTGTCGCAGCCCTGTGCCCGGCCTCGGTCAAGGCGCGCTTCAAAGAACCGACAATCAAGCCGCGCACCAAGCCGCTATCTCGAAAACGTACTTCGGCTTTGGCGGGATGGACATTGACATCAACCATATGGGTTGGCACCTCCAGAAATAACGCCAAGACCGGATGTTTATTTCGGGCCAGAAAATCCATATAGGCCCCGCGCACCGCGCCGGTCAGCAATTTATCTTTGACGGGGCGGCCATTAACAAATAAAAACTGATGCTGGGCGTTACCCCGGTGATAGGTTGGCAAACCGGCATAGCCGCTAAGGCTTATCATTTCACCGTCCACGTCCCGGCTCACCTCTATGGCCAGAGCATTATCGCCAAAGTCACTGCCCAAGATAGCGGTAAGGCGCATTAATCGTGCATTGAGAAGCTCCCCTTGGCTTGCCGATACTCTAAAGGCACGCCGATCGCCATCCATCAAGGAAAAACTTATCTGCGGGTGGGCCAAGGCCAAACGTTTTACCACATCCAGCGCATAATTAAATTCGGTTCTCTGTGCTTTAAGAAATTTCAGGCGGGCGGGCGTCGCATAAAATAAATCCCGAACTTCTATCTTTGTGCCTTGGTTAAGGCCGGCGGGCTTAAGGCCGGATTTTTTTCCGCCGTTAATGTCCAGCCTCCAGGATTCATCGCTGCCTTTTGCACGGCTTGACATGCTAAAGCGGCTGACGGAAGCGATGGACGGCAATGCCTCGCCCCGAAAGCCCATGGTTTGAATATTGGTAAGATCATCTTCACGTAATTTTGAGGTGGCATGACGCTCAACGGCCAATTCCATTTCCGGGGCGTTCATACCGGTGCCATCATCGCTGACCGAAATCAATTTCCGCCCGCCGTCAATCATCACCACATTAATATTCCGTGCGCCCGCATCAATGGCATTTTCGACCAGCTCTTTCACGGCACTGGCAGGCCTTTCAATCACTTCGCCGGCGGCAATCTGATTAATGGTATTTTCTGACAGAAGGCGAATTCTCAAGCGGCAGCTCCTATGTGATACAGCGGTGACACAAGAATACCTTATTTCCTTC
>JAJRQU010000139.1 GCA_024280095.1 Alphaproteobacteria bacterium
CATTTATTTCTGCTGTATCCAAAAAGAACTTCATGGTCTAAAAACCTCTCATGATAAAAAAATATTTTCTGAAATCAGTTTTATAATATAGTGCCTTAAAAGAATAGCCTTTTTATTTTTGTTCATCGCTTTTGCCCAAATTTTTCTGGCCCAAAGTTTTTTGAAAGATCATTTATGAGTTCAGATGCCCGCCGCATTCAGGTGTTATTGCCGCTGCCCTTATCTGGCCCGTTTGATTATCTTATTGACGGGGATATTTTTCTGGAAGAGGGGGATTTTGTCACAGTGCCACTGGGCAGCCGAACGCTGCAAGGCGTGGTGTGGAATATGTCACCAGAAAATAGTAATATCGCCATAGAGAAATTAAAGCCGGTTACGGCAAAGCTTGACCTGCCAGCCTTGCCGCAGAGCCTGAGGGCTTTTATTGACTGGGTCGCGTCTTATACATTATCGCCGCCGGGCGCGGTTCTTAAGATGGCGGTCAGCGTCCCGCGCGCCTTTGACAGGGCCAGGAAAAAAAACTTTTACCGCCTGTCCCCCGACCTGCCAAAGAAATTAACAGATGCGCGGCGATCGGTGGCAAATCTTGATGTTCCCATGGGCATGCCTATGGCGCTTAAAATATGGGCCGAGCTGGCCTCTGTCGGGGAAGGCGTGGTGCGCGGCATGGTCAAGGCCGGGCAGATGACCCCGGTTGAGGTCATGGGCGATGCGCCGTACCCCGAGCCTGATCCGTTTCACATAGGCCCGCATTTATCCGATGAACAGGATCACGCGGCCCGCCATATGCGTGAGCTGGTGGGCGAACATCACTTTAAACCCGTGTTGCTTGAAGGGATTACAGGATCGGGCAAGACAGAAGTATATTTTGAGGCCATCGCCGAAGCCTTGAAAACAGATGGGGGGCAAATTCTGGTATTGGTGCCTGAAATTGCCCTGACCGCTCAATGGCTGACGCGATTTGAAAAGCGATTCGGGGCCGAACCTGTGATTTGGCATTCTGAATTAACCCCGGCCCAGCGCAGGCGGGCTTGGTGGGCGGTAGGTCAAAAAGACATTACAAAAAGGGCCAAAGTGGTGGTCGGGGCAAGGTCGGCTTTGTTCCTGCCCTTTGTGGATTTGAAATTGATTGTGGTGGATGAAGAACATTCGCCGACGTTCAAACAAGAGGACGGCGTGATGTATCATGGCCGGGATATGGCTGTCGTGCGGGCCATGCAGGCCGATTGCCCCGTGATATTGGCCTCCGCCACGCCGTCCCTTGAAACGATACTTAATGCAGAAGCGGGGAAATATGACTGGCTTTATTTGGGCCAGCGTCACGGCACCGCTCAATTACCCAATATGACGGCCATCGACATGCGCCAGCAGAAATTGGCAGCAGGAACATGGCTTTCCGATCCTTTGCGGGCGGCATTGGCCAAAAATCTGGCGCAGGGAGAGCAGTCATTATTATATCTTAACCGGCGGGGTTATGCGCCGCTGACCCTGTGCCGGACGTGCGGCCACAGGATGGAATGCCCCCATTGTTCGGCTTGGCTGGTGGAACATCGAAAAGGCGAAAAACTCATTTGTCACCATTGCGGATTTTTCTGCGGCAAGCCAAAAGTCTGTCCGGAATGTGAAAATACAGACAGCATGGTGGCCTGCGGGCCGGGGGTGGAGCGGGTGGCGGAAGAAGTGCGGGATTTATTTCCCGATGCGCGGATCGCGGTCATGGCCAGTGATGAAATATCTTCGCCGGCCCAAATGCGCCAGATGATCACTTCTATTGAACGCCATGAGGTGGATTTTATCATTGGCACCCAGATTGTTACCAAGGGCTATCATTTTCCCATGCTGACTCTGGTTGGCGTGATTGACGCGGATTTGGGGCTGAGCGGCGGTGACCCGCGCGCGGCAGAACGCACATGGCAGCAGTTGGAGCAGGTGGCCGGACGCGCGGGACGGGCAGAGCGTCCGGGCCAAGTGGTTTTTCAAAGCTACGCCCCAGAACATCCTGTGATTGCCGCCTTGATTTCTGGCGATGGTCAGGCTTTTCTGGAGCAGGAAGCCTTTGACAGAGAGCAACAGATGTTGCCGCCTTTCGGCAAGCTGGCGGCGATCATTGTTTCCGGCGCGGATTTTAATGCCGTGGCCAAAACCGCCCGGCGGATTGCGGCTCTTGCCCCCAAAGACAAAGCCATCACGGTTTTAGGGCCCGTTCCGGCGCCCATGGCTTATCTGCGCGGTAAAAACCGTTTCCGCCTGTTGATCAAGGCCGAAAAGCAGGTAAAATTGCAAAAAATCATGGGCCAATGGCTGTCATCCTGCCCCCTTGAACGGGGCGTCAGCCTTCAGGTGGATATCGATCCCTATAGTTTCTTCTAGAGTTTGAAAAATTTAAACAGATATTCCAGCGTATGGATTCGGCCCAAAAGGGCGGCGTCTTTGATTTTATCGATTTTAAAATAGCGAGACATCACCGGCAGGCCATCGGGAAAAACAGGGGCTAAATATTCCGGGCTTAATGTTTTTGGTAATGTCAATTGGCCCATTCTATGCTGAATGGCATAGCTGTAACGGCGCAGGGATGGGGGCCGAAAATAAGTCAGGGTATTTTTTATTTTTATTTTTGTGGGGATTTGCCGATCAAAAGGATAGCCATAATCGGAATGATAGGCGGCAAGCGCCGGGCTGATGGCCTTGATCAGTTCCGCTTGAAAAATCCCGTGGTTCTTTAACGCCAGAGGAATGG
>JAJRQU010000140.1 GCA_024280095.1 Alphaproteobacteria bacterium
GCCTTTCAATGCCGATTCAGAAAAAATCACGCCATTATTGGCCACGATCCCGACAGGCATGCCGTAAATATGCGCAAAACCGCAAACGATTGTCGTGCCGTAACGTTTTTTAAATTCATCAAAGTCGCTGCCATCAACGATGCGGGCGATAACCTCACGCACATCATAAGGCGTTTTCAAATCAGGCGGAACAATGCCGTGCAATTCGGACGGATCATAAGCTAGCTCCACAGTTTCCTTCATGGTCAATGGGTTGTTTTTTTTGCGATTAAGATTACCAACAATTCTTCTGGCAATTTCAAGCCCATGATTATCATCCTGTGCCAGATGGTCGGCCACACCGGAAATACGGGTATGAACATCGCCGCCGCCCAAATCTTCTGCCGATACCACTTCGCCGGTCGCCGCCTTGACCAAAGGGGGGCCGGCCAGAAAAATTGTGCCTTGCTCTTTCACAATGACATTTTCATCGCTCATGGCCGGCACATAGGCACCGCCCGCCGTGCATGAGCCCATGACCACCGCAATTTGGGGAATGCCTTTGGCCGACATATTCGCTTGATTATAGAAAATCCGGCCAAAATGATTCTTATCGGGAAAGACCTCATCTTGATTCGGCAAATTAGCCCCGCCGCTATCGACCAGATAAATACAGGGCAGGTTATTTTGTTCGGCAACCTCTTGCGCGCGAAGATGTTTTTTGACGGTCATGGGAAAATAACTTCCCCCCTTAACCGTCGCATCATTGCAAATAATGACGCATTCCTGACCGCTAACCCTGCCAATTCCTGTGATAATCCCTGCGGCGGCGACATCTTTGCTATACATGTCATAAGCCGCAAGCTGGGAGAATTCCAGAAAGGCCGAGCCTTTATCCAACAATCGATTAACGCGGTCACGGGGCAAAAGCTTTCCCCTGTCCAGATGACGCTGGCAATATTTCGCGCCGCCGCCGCCTTCGATCATCGCCAGCTTACTTTTCAAATCGCCGACGATTTCCGCCATGGCCTTTTGATTGGATAAATATTCCGGCGACTTAACGTCGATAGTGGATTGAATGATCGTCATCTATTTCTCACATCCTTATGTCAATTAAATCCAGTTTATAGTAATATTACACATAGATAAAATCACTAATATTTATCCCTCCCATAGATAATTTCTATTACTAGTGCCCTGTGTCAGAATTTAAGAAGCAGATTCATACTGCCTTAGGTCATCCATATTATCCGCGACCTTTTCAAAGGCCGCCAGCACATCGTCTATATCGCTTGTTGCCAGTGAAGGCTGCATATATTCATGGGTGATGATGGTGGCATGGGCCTTTTCGGTTTCGGGGCAGATTCCTGCGCTATAATTCACCTCACCTTTATAATGGGGGCATTTAAAAGGGCAGCCAAGCTCGCCGTAAGCAATCTGCTTTTGAAACATGGGATACAGATATACAGGCTTCACATAGCCCCCGCCAATGAGCGGGCCGTGGCCTTTACGCATTTTTGTTTCCGGCAATTCCGCATGCAGGGCTTTGATCAATAAGTCGCGTGATATTCCGGCTTCCGCCGCCTTAAAATTAAAAACCCCCGCGTAATAAGAATGTTCCACATAACCCGCAGCAGGTGAAATACTCAGGCCAGCGACCTCGGGTAAATTCCGGTTAAAATAATCCATATTTTTCCGGCGGCGGCTCACAAGGCCCGGTGCTTTGGAGAGCTGAATGCGCGCAATGCCGGATTCAAGTTCGCCAAGACGGAAATTAAAACCGACCATATTGACCAGACTATCAACTTCGCGGCCATTCACAACGGCTTCGGCATGATTGCGGATCAAGGCCAAACGATCCGCCAGATTATCGTCATTGGTGACGATAATGCCGCCCTCCCCCGAATGAATATGTTTATGATAATTAAGGGAAAATACCCCCATATGACCAAGGGTTCCCACAGGACGCCCTTTATATGTTGCGCAAGGGGCCTGCGCGCAATCCTCGATCACCGTGATATTATGCGCCGCCGCGATGTCCATAATTTCGTCCATATCCGCCGGATGCCCAAACAGATGCACCACAATGATCGCCTTGGTTCGTTCCGTGATTTTCGCGCGGATGCTCGCGGGGCTTAAGCAAAAATTCTTTGGGTCAATATCGGCAAATACCGGCACGGCATTAAACGCCACCGCCGCCGTTACCGAGGCGGCCATGGTATAGGGCGAGACGATAACCTCATCCCCGGGGCCAACGCCCGCAGCGCCCACCGCCGCATAAAGGCCGCTGGTACAGCTGTTAACCGAAATACCGTGCTTTGCCTGATAGCTTTGCGCCCATTCCTGCTCGAACGCCCGAACCTCGTCCCCGCCGTAAAAATCATCATGCCATACCCCCAGAAAACGGGACAATACGCCGCTGTCCATGATTTCCATAACTTTTTTCTTTTCCGCATCACCGATGAAGTTATGAGCGGGGAATTCTTCACTTCGGACGGGATTCCCGCCCAATAAAGCCAGTTTTGTCATATTATTAACGATCACCTCTGTGAAATTTCTTTAGCAGAAGTTTATCATTATTCACCAGATGTTTACAGATAATATTAATGGCGTATAATCCGGTCATGAACCCATGAACAAGCGGAGCCCGAAACGGTGAATAAAAGCTTTCAGATCGGCGGCACTATTATCGGGGCGGGACAGCCGCCTTATATCATTGCGGAAATGTCCGGAAATCATAATAATGACTTAAGCCGCGCCCTGCGGATCATTGATGCGGCCAAAGACGCCGGCGTTCAGGCGGTAAAAATCCAGACCTATACGGCGGACACCATCACCATTGATCACGACGGGGATGAATTTCTGATCAAAGAGGGGCTTTGGGCCGGGCGCAACCTGTATGAACTTTATGAAGAAGCCCATACGCCGTGGGACTGGCATAAGGCGATGTTCGACCATGCGGCGAAAAAACACATCACCCTGTTCAGCTCGCCTTTTGATAAGACAGCCATTGATTTTCTGGAAGATTTAAACGCGCCGGCCTATAAAATCGCCTCTTTTGAGCTGATTGACTTGCCGCTCATTCGCTATGCGGCGGCAACCGGAAAGCCGATCATTATGTCCACGGGTCTTGCCACCAAAGATGAGATATCCGAAGCCATCGAAGCCGTTCGGGAAAGCGGCAACCAAAATCTTGTGGTACTTCATTGCGTCAGTGGTTACCCGAGCGACCCTGCCGAGGCCAACCTCAAGACCATGCAGGATATTGCCGAGGGGTTTGATGTCCTCAGCGGCCTGTCCGACCATAGCCACGGCATTGCCGTTCCGGTTGCCGCCGTGGCCCTTGGCGCGTCCGTCATTGAAAAACATATCACACTTAGCCGCGCGGACGGCGGCGTGGACAGTGCCTTTTCCCTTGAGCCGCAGGAGTTTTCCGACCTTGTTTCCGCCAGCCGGATCGCCCATTCGGCCCTTGGGCAGATTAATTATGACCTGAAAGACAGCGAAGTTGAAAATCAGCAATTCCGCCGCAGTCTTTATGCGGTTGCCGATATTGCCAAGGGCGCGAAATTAACCGAAGAGAATATCCGTTCCATCCGGCCCGGCCTTGGCCTTAAGCCAAAATATTACGAAGATGTGATGGGAAAAATTGCCGCTCAGAATATCTCAAGGGGCAGCCCGTTATCATGGGACATGCTGGAATAGAAGGGATATTTCTTTGGATTCAGAAAA
>JAJRQU010000141.1 GCA_024280095.1 Alphaproteobacteria bacterium
AGTTTGCGGGAAGTCTAAATTCAGCCATCTTTAAATCCTTGAGCCCTTAATACACACGTGCTTTGGGTTTGATATAGTCAATTTCATCGGTCAATGTATATTCATGCACCGGACGGTAATCGATGCGGATTTTGCCGTCCACAAGCCATGCGGCGGTATGCTTCATCCAGTCATCGTCATGGCGATCCGGGAAATCTTCCCGCGCGTGGGCGCCCCGGCTTTCCTTGCGGTTGGCCGCGCAATGCATGGTGGTGACCGCATGCATCAACAGATTTTCAAGTTCCAGTGTTTCGATAAGGTCGCTGTTCCAAATCAAAGAGCGGTCGGTGGTTTTCACATCGCTGAGCATCGCGTAAATTTCGTCAATGCCTTCGCAGCCTTTATCCAGCGTGTCCTGCTGACGGAAAACGGCGCAATTGGCCTGCATCAGCCGCTGCATTTTATCGCGGATTACGGCGGTTGGTGTGTTGCCATCGGCAAGGCGGTATTTTTCCAGCCTTCCCAAAGCCATGTCCGCATGATCATCGGGCAGAGCGGTATGAGCTGTCATGGGTTTGACGACTTCCGCAACCCGGTGCGCCGCCGCCCGTCCAAAGACCACAAGGTCAATCAGGCTGTTGGAGCCAAGCCGGTTCGCCCCGTGAACAGAAACGCAGGCCGCTTCGCCCACGGCCATAAGGCCGGGCACCGTCTGATCCGGATTCTCCGGGGTCGGATTAAAGACCTCACCGTGATAATTACACGGTATGCCGCCCATATTATAATGGGCCGTTGGCACCACAGGGATCGGTTCTTTCGTCACATCAACGCCTGCAAAAATCCGCGCGGATTCTGATATTCCCGGCAAACGTTCATGAAGAATTTCCGGCGACAGATGATCAAGATGCAGGAAGATATGATCTTTATGTTCGCCGACACCGCGTCCTTCGGAAATCTCCACGGACATGGCGCGGCTGACCACATCGCGGGAGGCCAGATCTTTGGCAGACGGCGCATAACGTTCCATGAAACGCTCGCCTTCCGAATTCACCAGATAGCCGCCTTCGCCGCGCGCGCCTTCGGTGATGAGAACGCCCGCGCCGTAAATTCCGGTGGGGTGGAATTGGACAAATTCAAGGTCTTGCAAGGGCAGGCCAGCGCGCATAACCATGCCGCCGCCGTCACCGGTGCAGGTATGGGCCGAGGTGGCTGAGAAATACGTCCGGTTATAGCCGCCTGTGGCCAGAACCGTCATATGGGCGCGAAAACGATGCAATTTTCCCGTATTCATATCAAGGCAAATAACGCCCTTACATTCACCGTCCACCATAATCAGATCAATGGCGAAATATTCCACATAAAAATCCGTGTCATATTTCAAAGACTGCTGATAGAGCGAGTGCAGCATGGCGTGGCCGGTGCGGTCTGCGGCGGCGCAGGTGCGCAAAGCCGGATCGCCTTCGCCAAAATTGGTGGTCATACCGCCAAAAGCGCGCTGGTAAATCTTGCCTTCTTCGGTACGGGAAAAAGGCACGCCCATATGTTCCAATTCATAAACCGCATCGGGGGCTTGGCGCACCATATATTCAATGGCGTCCTGATCGCCGAGCCAGTCAGAGCCCTTAACCGTGTCATACATATGCCACTGCCATTTATCTTCGCCCATATTGCCAAGGGATGCGGCAATGCCGCCCTGAGCCGCAACCGTATGGGAACGGGTCGGGAATACTTTGGAAATACAGGCCGTTTTCAGACCGCTCTCTGCAATACCCATGGCCGCCCGTAATCCCGCGCCGCCCGCGCCAATGACAATGGCATCATAGACGTGATCAATTATTTCATATGTCTTGCTCATTAGTCCCAAGCCTTATAATGCAATTTTTAAAACAGAAAAGATGGAAGCCACCGCAATGATGGTACAACCAAATAATATGGTGAATTGAAGGCCAACCTTCATACCTTCGCTATGGATATAATCCTCAACAATCGCCTGAAGTCCAAGGCGCAGGTGATAGATGGCAATCACAATATATAACAACATCAAGATGGCCGGTATGGGGGATGACAACCAAGTCCTGACCGTGAAATAATCCGCGTTGGTCATTTGCACGATTGAGGCCACAAACCATATGGTCAAGGGAATGAGGGCCACAGCGGCGATCTTTTGCATCCACCAGTGATGGGTACCATTTCTCGCAGAACCAAGGCCGCGAACCTTACTTATAGGGGTATTAAAGCTCATATTTTCTCTCCCTAAACCAAACCGTAGCCGATGACCCAGGCGATAGCGGTCAAGAGTGCCGTCCCCAGAAACACCATGATATTGGTACGGGCTGTCGTTTCAACATCCAGCCCCTTGCCCATATCCCAAAACAGATGACGAATACCGTTACATAAATGCAACATCAGCGCCAAAGTGAACCCCATCAGGACAATTTTGCCTGCAATACTGTTCATGCAAGCCTGAAACAAGGCATATTCATCCGGCCCGGAGGCAAGGGCAATGAGCCACCAGGCGAGCAGCAGCGTGCCGCCGCCAAGGGCAACGCCCGAGGCTCTGTGCAATATGGACAATGCCATATGCGCGCCCCATTTATATATCTGAAGATGCGGCGAGGTAGGCCGCTTAATGGTTGTCATATGCTATTCCCTCTTACATTATAATTGTATGGCTTATAACATCCATAGTTTTACAGTCACCCAATTCACCCTTGTTCATAAAACGATTATCCATCCAGAGCAAGGACTACATTGGCCTGAGGTAAAATATTTTTATATTTTCTTTTTGGGCATAAGAACCCAAATATCCAGATCCAGCAACACAGACGGATCATATTTGCCGTCATCCGTTTTATGAGGAAAGCCATCCGGCCGCTTGTCTTTCAGGGCCACAAGCCGGCAGCGCAGCGCGGCCATGTCATCGCGGTCTTTTAACGCCGCCTTGTCCAGAATTTCCGACCAGGCATAAATTGTGTCTCCGGCAAGGCAGGGGTTCACATGCCGCCCGCCATTGATCGCGGCTATATTCTGGGCATTGGCCAGACCATTAAAGCTCAATCCCCGCGCCATGGATATCACATGGCCGCCGTAAACAATACGCTCCCCCAGCCGCCCGTCCTTCATTGCATGCTGATTAAAATGCACCTTGGCGGTATTCTGATACAGGCGGGTCGCCAGCATATGACCCTCTGCCTCCACCGTCATGCCGTCCACATGATTAATTTTTTCGCCCACTTCATAATCTTCCCAGAAATAATCTGATCCGGATAAAATATTATCAAATTTCCTGAAATTCAGGCCTTCGGGAATAGTAAGATTTTCTACAGGCACCGCAGCTGGCAAATCCGGTATCACCGCTTCGAACGCCTCATTTTTATCAACCTCGCGCTTATTGATCATGACCCAGCGGACATATTCAAGAACCGTTTCGCCTTTTTGATTAAGGCCACGGGTGCGCACATAAACATTGCCCGTGCGGCCATTTGAATTTTCCTTCAGGCCAATGACGGTGCTGATGGCAGAAATAGTGTCTCCGGGATAAACGGATTTCAGAAACCGGCAATCCGCATAGCCCAGATTGGCCACCGCATTGATGGAAATATCCGGCACTGTCTTGCCAAAGATAATATGAAAGGCCAGAAAATCATCTATGGGCGCGCGTTCCAATCCCGAATTTTTCGCGAATTCATCGGAAGACTGCAACGCAAAACGCATGCCATAAAGCGCGGAATAGAGGCTCACATCCCCCAGCGTTATCGTGCGCGGCGTGGCATGGGACAAAATTTGGCCCAAGGTGAAATCCTCGAAATAATTTCCTTTAAAGCTCTTGGACATTCAGACCTCCATGTTTTTAATAGCCGCGGCCAAGGTGACCAGTCTTTGAGCATTTTCCACATGCAGATTTTCGATCAGCTTGCCGTCCACAAGCACCACCCCTTTTCCTTCTGCTTCCGCTTCGGCAAAGGCCGTGATAATTCTTTCTGCAAAGGCCAGTTCAGAAAGTGACGGCGCAAATATTTCATTGGCCGCCGCCAATTGTTTTGGATGGATTAAGCTTTTGCCGTCAAAGCCAAATTCCAAACCCTGAAGACATCTGTCCCGAAAGCCGTCTTCGTCATTCAGATCAAGATAGACCCCGTCCAATATGTCAATATTCTCTGCCCGCGCCGCCAACATACATAACCCAAGGCTGGTCAGAACCGGCAGGCGCATTTTTGTGTGATGGGCGTGAAGATCTTTAACCAGATCACTGGTGCCCATGACAAAACAGGCTATTTGATCCGAGCTTGCGGCAATTTCCGCCGCCTTCAGCATGCCGCGCGGGGTTTCCATCATACACCAGATTTTGGTTTTATCCGCCGCGCCGTACTCAACCATCATTTTCTCGGCCTGCATGACCATCTGCGCCGACTCAACTTTGGGCAAGAGGATCGCATCCGGCTCCGCTTCGCACGCGGCCTTCATATCTGCCGCGCCCCATTCAGAATTCAGGCCATTGATGCGAATGATCAATTCTCTCTGGCCATAACCGCCGGCCTTCACAGCCGCCGTCACCAGCTCCCGGGCCTCTGTCTTCGCGGCCACCGCCACCGCATCTTCAAGGTCTAAAATCAACCCGTCGGCAGGCAATGACTTGGCCTTCTCCAGGGCTCTCGGGTTGGAGCCGGGCATATATAATACACTTCTGCGGGGTTTTATGTCATTGCTCATAAGGTGGAATCCTTGGCTATACAGATATAATATTTCACAAATGATTATTTTTTTATAACATGCTTATAGCTTCTATGGCCGCATATGACAAGATGCTGCGTTGCAATATAATATATTTAATGATCCGCCATCAAGTCCTCGGTGGAGGGCTTGGTGAAAGGATTTTTAAAGAAATCACTCAGCAGGGCGTTAAATTTCACGGAATCATTCACCGGCGCAAAATGGGTATTGCCCGGCAATATGGCCAGATGGGCATTTTCCAGATTTTGAAATATTTCAAGGGTATGTTCTTCTTTGATGACATCGCGGTCGCCGGCCACGACCAGAACAGGCAGCTTGATTTTCTGCAGGCTTTTAACATTAATATCGGGCTGTGTCGTCAACAGGTTTAAAAGCTGCCTTTGAAGGCCCCAGTCATTGGAGGTGTCTTTTTGGGCAATCATTTCTTCGACATGCGCCCGCGCCTGCGTCAATATTGGCTGCACCCAGGAATATACCGCCGTCTCATCAGGCCGCAGATTCGCGCCCATGATCGCCAGTTTATCGATATTTTCAGGATATTTAATCGCCATGAGCAGGCCCAGAATCCCGCCATCACTCCAGCCAAATATTTTGGCTTTATTGACATTAAGCTGGGTCAGTAATTCATGCCAGTCTTCCATCATTTGAGGATAGGTTAACTGATCCGTGCCAAGGCCTGATTTACCATGCCCCCGGCTATCGGCCACGATGACTTTGTAATATTTGGAAAAATAGTCTATTTGTGCGGCAAGCCCCGCGATACTATCGCCGTTGCCATGGATCAAGACCAACGGCGCGCCGCTGCCATATATTTCATAATACATCTTTATGCCGTTCACATGGGCATATTTACCAACCGCCGCATTATTGCCAAAGATCGCATCAGGTTTATCACTGGCATATGAATATAAGGGCAGCGCCATAACAACGAGAATGGCAATCAGTTTAACAATATGTCGTGCGCGCATTTTTCATCCTGTTTTTTAAAGACGGCCATATATATAAAAAAGGCAGATTCCCTGAACCTGCCTTTATATTATAGCGAAAAGTTCACCTTACCAACCACATTGACGATCTTTATTTTGTTCGTCAAGCCAGACTTTCAGCGGGGCGAAATATTCAAGAACTGCGCTGCCGTCCATTTCGCGGGTGCCAATGAAGGCTTCCAGCGCGTCCGGCCAGGGCTTGCTTGCGCCCATTTCAAGCATGGCGTTGAATTTTGCGCCCACTTCCTTGTTACCGTAAATGGTACAGCGATGCAGCGGGCCCGTATCACCGGCCATCTCGCAGGCCGCTTTATGGAACTGAAACTGCAGGATATGGGCAATGAAATAACGGGTATAGGACACATTATTGGGGATATGATATTTTGCCCCCGGATCAAAAGCATCCGCCGAGCGATCTACCGGCGCTGTCACGCCCTGATATTTTTCCCGCAAAGCCCACCAGCCTTTGTTATAATTTTCAGGGGTCAGTTCGCCGTTAAACACCTGCCAGCGCCATTGATCCATAAGCAGGCCAAAGGGCAAAAAGGCCACTTTCTCCAAAGCCCGGTTCATGAGCAGCCCCAGATCCCCGTCCGCGCTTGGCACGCTATCCAGCAAACCGACCTGTTTCAGATATTCCGGCGTAATGCTGAGCACAACCGTATCGCCGATGGCTTCGTGAAAGCCGCCGTTGGCACCGGTCCTGTGGTAATAATCCTGATGCTTATAGGCCCGCTGATAGAAATTATGGCCCAGTTCATGATGAACCGTATCAAAATCTTCTGCGGTAATGGTGGTGCACATTTTGATGCGGATATCATCCTTGCTGTCCAGATTCCATGCGCTGGCATGACAGGCAACGTCCCGGTCCCGTGGTTTCGTGATCAGAGACCGCGACCAGAAGGTTTCCGGCAGAGGCTCAAACCCCAATGAGGTAAAGAAATTCTCCCCCGACTTGACCATCTGTTTCTCATCATAGCCGGCTTTTATCAGCTGCTCGGTCAGATTATATCCAGCATCGCTGGTTTCCGGACCCACCATGTCATAGATATTACCCCATGACTGCGCCCACATATTCCCCAGAAGATGGGCCGGAATGGGGCCGTCTTTCGACACCACATCATCGCCATACTGATCATTCAGTTTGGCCCGCACATGACATTGAAGCGCATCATAAAGCGGTTTTACCTGTCCCCAGAGGCGATCAGCCTCGGCCCGGAAATCATCGGCGGGCATGTCATATTTAGACCGCCACATATAACCCACATCCGGGTAGCCAAGCTCGTTCGCGCCCTTATTGGCAATCTCCACCATGCGGGCATATTTATCCCGCATCACCGG
>JAJRQU010000142.1 GCA_024280095.1 Alphaproteobacteria bacterium
ATATGATAATCTTGTCGAAACCAAAACGCCCTATTGGCATAGTGGAAAGCTGGTATGGTCGAAAAAATCATTCATAGATTATAGTGTTGTCGGCATGCCCTTATCCAGTGATGGCCTCATTATCGATAAATTATTATTTGGTCTCTATTACCAGTTCCCAATAGAAAAACGGACAGAGTTTATAAAGTTACGGCTATAATTCTTTATATTAAGGAATGAGAGGGGGGGGGGCAGTGCCGTCACCGCATTTTAGCCATGACCAGTTTTTCGCCTTTGTCAGTGGCATAAAGAGCATAGACAGCCTTTGGTTTCGAGGGTTTTTTCCAGAGACTTTCCTGACGCAAAATATTAAGGGCCTCTGCTTTGGACAGGATTTTGACATTTTCACTATCCAGATTACCATAGACAACGTCTATCAAGCCATTTGATATTAATTTCTCAGTGGATTTTTTAATTTCCATTGGGTCATGACCGATGCCCGTCTCGACAAGATAATCATCATAGGCGATGACTTCCCAAAGACAATAATAATCATCGGAAACCATATCAATGATATATAAGTCAAGATCAGATAATTTCATAATATTACCCGCGCAATAACGTTAAAATTTCCGTGGTTTTTTCTTGCATCAAGGCATCATTGCCCCGCGATTCCACATTGAGGCGAACAACAGGTTCGGTATTGGAAGAGCGCAAATTAAACCGCCAATCGGCAAATTCCATGCTAATGCCATCGGTATAATCAATATTTTCCGCAGCCGCCTCATAGGCCGAAAATACGTGGTCAATGGCGACTTTTGGGTTATCCAGCTTGCTGTTGATCTCCCCTGAGGACGGAAATTTTTTAATACGCTCCGCGACCATTTGGGACAGCGGTACTTTCTTGACGCAAAGCATTTCCGCCACGAGCATCCACGGGATCATGCCGCTATCGCAATAGAAGAAATCCCGGAAATAATGATGAGCGCTCATTTCGCCGCCATATATGGCATCTTCTGTGCGCATTCTTTCCTTGATGAAAGCATGTCCGGCTTTCGTTTGTATCGGCTGTCCGCCCGAAACCGTCACAAGGTCAATAGTATTCCATGTGACCCGCGGATCATGGATGATCTTCGCCCCCTGATATTTTTGCAAAAAGGCGACCGCCAGCAGGCCAACGATATAATAGCCCTCAATAAATTCCCCTTTTTCATCAAACAGGAAACAGCGGTCAAAATCCCCGTCCCAGGCAATGCCCATATGGGCGTCATGTTTCAACACCGCATCCCGTGTGTCCTGCCGGTTTTCAACCAGCAGAGGATTAGGGATACCATTGGGGAAAGTGCCGTCGGCCTCATGGTGAACCTTGATAAATTCAATGGGGATATTTTTCTGCTCAAAGGCCGCTTCCAGCGCATCAACCACATGACCCGCCGCCCCGTTGCCACTGTTAACCACCAGTTTAAGCGGCGTAATATTGGCCGGGTTAATATAGGTCAGTAAATGATCGATATAGGCTTGCAATACGGACGTTTTAGTCAAACTTCCGCGTTTTCCCGCAGGCGGAAAATCATTCTCCTCGGCTAATTTCTGAATGTCTTTCAGGCCGGTATCGCCGCTAATCGGTTTTGAATTCTCCCGCACCAGTTTCAAGCCATTATAATCCATGGGATTGTGACTTGCCGTGACCTCTACCCCACCGTCCATATTCAGGTAGGATGTGGCAAAATAGATTTCCTCGGTTCCGGTCATACCAAGATCGGTGACATTCACGCCGGAATCACGCAGTCCCTCGGTCAAGGCGTTTTTTAAAGCTTCGGAGGTTAAGCGTATATCGCCGCCCACCACGATATTTTTCGGTTTTAAAAACTGACCAAATGCGCGGCCAATACGGTAGGCGATATCTTCATTGAGTTCCGTGCCCAATTGCCCCCGAATATCATACGCTTTGAAACAAGTAAGTTTAGTCATCCGTAAACCCCGAATTTATGTGATTACCAGATTACTGAATAACCTAATTATGTTCGCGGATAAACTCTTTTACTTTGGGCGCGATCATATTACGCCATTTACGGCCATTAAAAATACCATAATGGCCGACTTTCTTCTGTTCATAATGCCGTTTCATGGCATCCGGAAGATTGGCGCAGAGATCATGAGCCGCTTTGGTCTGGCCGATGCCTGAGATATCGTCCAACTCTCCCTCCACCGTCATAAGCGCGGTTTTGGTGATGGCTTTTGTATCCACAGGGCGGCCATGGGATATCATTTCACCTTTGGGCAGCAGATGCCGCTGAAACACCACATCCACCGTTTGCAGATAATATTCCGCCGGAAGATCCATCACCGACAGATATTCTTCGTAAAACAGGCGATGTTTATCCGCGTCTTCATCCGCGCCTTCCACCAAATGATCAAACATCTTGCGGTGCGCCGCCACATGATCTTCCAAATTCATGTTCAGAAAAGCAGATAACTGCAAGAACCCCGGATAGACAATCCGCATACATCCCTTGTTTGGCCATGGCACTTGATGCGTGGCATGCTGCTTGAACCAGCTAAGGCTACGCTCTGCACTGAAGGTATTAACCTCGGTCGGGCAATTGCGCGTGTCTATCGGCCCGCCCATCAGGGTCATGCTGGCCGGCACCGACGGGTTATTTTCCGCCGACATGATTGATACGGCGGCAAGCACCGGAACTGAGGGCTGACAAACCGCCAGAATATGTGTTTCGGGACCTAAAAACTCGATCATCTCAATCAGATAATCAATATAATCATCCAGATCGAATTTACCTTCGAATAACGGCACATCCCGCGCGTCCGTCCAGTCAGTGATATAAACATTATGATCCGGCAGCATCGCCTCGACCGTCCCCCTCAACAGAGTCGCATAATGGCCAGACATGGGGGCCACGACAAGAAGCTTTGGATCGTTGTTTTTAATATCGCGCTTGAAATATTTCAATTTGCAAAAAGACTTCTCAAGGACATTCCGTTCCTCAATAGCCACGATTTCACCATCAATGATGGTTTCCTTTAGCCCGAACTTTGGCTTGCCGTAGCGGCGGGTTACCTGTTCCATCACATCACAGGCCGCCGAAATATGTTTGGCTCCCGGCATATGGGATAGCGGGCTAAGCGGATTTGAAAAGCTTTGTTGCGTTACATCAATTGCAAATCTTGCAGGTGCGAATAAACTGTGCTGAAATTCGTACATATGATACAGCATAATATTGTCCCTATTTGCCCCAATCCATTTTATAATCCCAAAAAATTCCAAAGTTTTTATTAATATTAGGAATAATTTATTGTGTGGTTATACTAGACACAAGCCTGGTTGCACTGCAACATATAATATATTAAATGATATATTTATAGTGATACAACAGACTAAAAATAGGGAAAATGACATGGAAAACACCTTCTTGACAGGCCGGACAGCCCTGATTACAGGCTCCACAAGCGGTATCGGGCTAGGCATCGCAAAGGCACTGGCAAAGGCCGGTGCAAATATTGTGTTAAATGGTTTAGGCGATTTCGCCGCCATAGAATCACTGCGATCTGAAATGGCGGACCTATACGAAGTTGACGTCATCTATGACCCGGCTAACATGCTGAATTCCCTTGAAATATCAGCAATGATCGCAGCAGCACAGCAAAAATTTGGCACAGTGGACATTCTGGTCAATAATGCCGGCATTCAATATGTATCTGCCATTGATGAATTCCCGGATGATAAATGGCAAGCCATCATAAATATCAATCTGGTCTCCAATTTTCACACCATAAAAGCCGCCTTGCCGGGGATGAAAAAGCAAAATTGGGGACGAATCATTAACCTGTCCTCTGCTCATGGTTTGGTCGCCTCCCCCTATAAAAGTGCCTATGTTGCGGCCAAGCATGGGGTATTGGGACTAACAAAAACGGTGGCTCTGGAGATTGCGCAGCAGCAGATCACCTGCAATGCTATTTGTCCCGGATATGTCCGCACACCCCTTGTAGAGAGCCAGATAGAGGATCAGATGAAAGTTCACAATATGTCACGCGAAGATGTCATTAATGACATCATGTTAATCGCGCAGCCCAGCAAAAGATTTGTAGAGGTTGAAGAGCTTGGGCAAGTTGCTGTATTCTTATGTTCATCCGCAGCAAATTCCATCAATGGTATCAGCCTGCCCGTGGAAGGGGGCTGGACCGCGAAATAAAATGATAAAAACTCTCAAAAAAATAATGGGAATAAATAATGAGCAAATTTCACCGGAATAAAAAGAACAAAAACAAAGGTCAAGACAGGCGCGCCATATGGTTATTGGTTTTTGCCGGTATCGTTGTCATTATTCTGTTTGCTTCTTTTTAAATTGATTGTTTATCTGATCTCCCGCTGGTTACGCGGCCTAATAGGCTGTGGCTTTTATAATACTATCGCATCATATGATTTCATTTTCACACAGCCTATAATTAGGGGGCCTATAATTAGGGGGCCTATAATTAGGTAATCTCCGCTATATATAATTTGCGCGATTTTAGGCAAAATTACACCCAGCGGGCATGATTTGAGTACCCAAAAAATATGACAAGGCAGGAGAGAATTTTTTATGACGATACCAGGATTGATGCCAGGATTGATGCAAGATAATGAACTGATGATTTCCGCCCTGATACGCTATGCGGCGGAATATCACGGCCATATGGAAATTGTAACGCGCACGGTTGAAGGCCCCATGCATCGCTATACTTATGCCGATGCCGAGAAAAGAGCCAAACAGCTCTCAAATGCCCTTATCAATCAATTTGGCATTCAGCAAGGTGACCGCATTGGCACGCTGGCCTGGACGACATATCGTCATTTCGAGTTATTTTACGGTGTCTCTGGTATGGGGGCTGTGCTGCATACCACCAACCCGCGCCTGTTCAATGATCAGATCAGCTATATCATTAATCATGCGGAAGACCGTGTGCTTTTCCTTGATCTGGATTTTGTACCGCTTGTGGAAAAAATCCTGCCCGAACTTAAATCCATTGAAAAATTCGTCATTCTGACCGATCGCGCTCATATGCCGGACACCAGCCTGCCGGACGTCATATGTTATGAGGAATTATTGGCCGCAGAGACGCCGGAATATGACTGGCCCATCTTTGATGAGAGGGCCGCCTCCTCGCTCTGCTATACCAGCGGCACCACAGGCAATCCCAAGGGCGTCTTATACAGCCACCGCTCCACCATCA
Organism: Alphaproteobacteria bacterium; assembly: GCA_024280095.1. Taxonomy (GTDB): domain Bacteria; phylum Pseudomonadota; class Alphaproteobacteria; order Sphingomonadales; family Emcibacteraceae; genus Paremcibacter. The sequence continues at coordinate 5,209 of JAJRQU010000142.1, forward strand.
TCCATGCCTTGTCAGCGGCCCAGAATAGCGCTTATGCTCTGTCGGTTTATGACACCATCATGCCCATAGCGCCCCTGTATCATGCCAATGCCTGGGGGCTGCCTTATGTGGCGGCAATGCTGGGGGCAAAACTGGTGCTGCCCGGCCCCAAAATGGATGGAGAGAATATTCAGGACATAATCGAAAGCGAAGGCGTGACTTTCTCCTGCGCGGTGCCCACCGTATTTTCCATATTGTTTCAATATCTTGAGGAGAGCGGCAAAAAAATTGATTCCCTGAAGCGAACCATGATTGGCGGTTCCGCCGTGCCCAAGGCCATGACAGAGAAATTTCTCAATACTTATGGCGTCACAGTCTTGCAGTTATGGGGCATGACCGAGACCAGTCCGCTCGGCGTTGTGGCCAGTTCGACCCCGCAAACTGATGCCCTGCCGCCCAAAGAGCAGGCCGAGGTTCGCGACAAGCAAGGCCGCGTGCAATTCGGCCTTGAAATCAAAGTTTTGGACGAGGGGGGCAAAGCCATCCCCCGTGACGGCGTCGCCTTTGGCGACTTATGGGTGCGTGGGCCATGGGTCACGGCCAGCTATTTCAGAAGTGAAGGCGGCGAAATTCTTGATAAAGATGGCTGGTTCCCGACCGGAGACGTGGTGACCATAGATCAATATGGTTACATAAAAATCACAGACCGCGCCAAGGATGTCATCAAATCCGGCGGCGAATGGATCAGTTCTATTGACATCGAAAATCTGGCCGTTGGTCACCCCAAGGTGATGCAGGCCGGTGTGGTGGGAATCTATCACCCCAAATGGGAAGAACGGCCCATTCTGGTGATAAAACCCGCGCCAGATCAAACATTGACAGAGGCGGAAGTCCTTGATTTTCTCAAAGGTAAAATAGCCAAATGGTGGATGCCGGACGCTGTTTTCATCGTCGATGAACTCCCCCTTACCGCCACAGGGAAAATCAAGAAAACCGCTCTTCGTGATCAGTATAAAAATTGCCTGAGTTCTTAAATATCTGCATCATTTTTTGCTGACACCATATACCATCCGAAATCCAGAATTTGGACACTGAAAAATTTTATTTTATTTTTAGCCAAAGGTTTGATATAATCATGCTATAAACTATGGGGTTCCGTATTTTTTATTAAACTAAAAATAAAAAAGTAAATAAAAATACGGCGGAAACCAGGGAAACGATCATGCAACATTCAAGTAGTTTGGATGTGTCTGAATATTACAAAATTAATGATAAAATAGCAGATACATCTCGTTTTAAAGATATAAATAGCAATATACTAGCTCCATTGTCACGACTTATTGGTGCCGAAAGCAGTCTTTTTGCCATCTTAAAAAAGCATGACCGTGGCATATCAGCCCAAAATTTTATTTGCCATAATATTGATCAAAAAATCAACTCAAAATATGAAAAACAATTTCAAGCCAATGATCCTGTATTGCCTCATGCCTTTAATGCTGCAAAATCAAATCACAATCTCGGCATCTCCAAGAGCTTTACCTTCGCATTGGATAATATCATTGATTTTCAAAAATTTTCCAGTGGTCAATATTACAATGAATTCCTGCGCCCCAATTCCATCCGGCAGATTCTTGCGACCGGCATTCCCTCCAATACGGATAATTCACTGGTTTATATTTTAGGATTTCACAGATATTGCAATAATAGTTTTAAGGAAAAAGATGCGCAGATTTCTTCCTGTTTTGGTCCGGCACTTTATAATATTTTAAATAATTTGGAATTAAAAACCCAGATGGATGACCATAACATCATCGTCTCGCATCTCAAGCAACAGATTTCCGACACAGGGCTTGTTATCCTCGATAATAATTACCAGATTGTTTTTGCCAATCATGCCGGCCAAAGCCATTTAACGCTTGCGCAAAATGGCGCAAACTCTTATTCAGACCTTGATAATGATCTTATGACTGTACTGAACGCCTATATTTCCCACATGAATCTTTCCCCAGCAAAGAAAGTTGAATTTGATCATAGGGGGATAAAAATCGTCGCCCGAATGATAACGCCTGAAATACAAAATCAGGGAAAGCGCATCATTCTGAATACCCAACGTCCAACGCACGCGAATATTAATTCTCTGGAAATAGAAAAATATAACCTGACGCAACGGGAAGTTGACATTACCAGCCTGATTGTCATGGGCATGACCAGTCCACAGATTTCATCTAAATTATGCATCAGCATTCGCACGGTTGAAAATCACCTAAGGTCTATTTACGCCAAGACGGATGTTAAAAACAGAACGAGCCTCGCCTATAAACTCGCCCCCACGCAATATCAATAAATCTTAAAATTAAGTATTTTCCGTCATAGGAATAACAAACAGAAGCTTTTATATTTTCTTTATTATTAAATAAAGGAAATAAGCATATGTCAGATACAGCCTTAACCACAAAAAATATTGTAAAATCCAACACCCCGGATCGTCCGGCCTTTTTTGATCCCGGCACCTTGGACTGGAATGAATGGGTAATGCCCGGGACATATTTCAAACTCTTAAATATTAATGAGTTAACGGGCGGCTTTACCATGATTTTGAAAGTTGACCCTGATATCACGGCCCCCGTTCATCATCATATTGGCGGCATTGAGGTCTATGTGATAGAGGGTGAATTTGGTTACGGTGATGATGATCGCGGCGGCGCGGGGACTTATGCCATAGAATCAGGCGGCTCCATTCACGAGCCAACATCGCCGGGCGGTGTTACCATGTTTGCGGTCGTTCATGGCCCCTTGGTAGGTTACCACGAAGATGGCAGTATTGCCGTCGTGGTGGATGGCAGGCTCATGTATGAAATGGCACAAAAAAATAATGCCGCAGACCATATTACCATCGTAAATACATTCAAATAAGAAGATTCATCGCCGTTAATATATGGGTATATATTATTAGATTTAGATACTAAGAAAAGATATGCGAAAGCTGAAATATCTGCACAACATTCAGGGAAATATTTTTAAAAATATACGATTTGGAGAATGACATGACAGATACCGTTAGCAGTATTCTACTTAAAATACTCAAAAAGCACGAAATAAAGAATATTTTTTGCCTTCCCGCCGCGCAATTAGCCATGGTTATGGACGGTGCTTCGCGTGACCCATATTTTAATTATATCACAACCCGCCATGAAGAGGCTGCGGGCCATATGGCCCACGCCATTGGAAAATTAACAAATTCCATGGGGGTGTGTTTTGGCACTGTCGGGCCGGGTGCCACCAATATGCTGCCCGGCGTAGCCGCAGCATGGGCGGATAATATCCCGCTTTTGGTTTTAACCCCCAATAATCCATCTCGCACCATTGACCCCGGCAAAGACCAGCTTCAACAGGCCGATCATATTGCCCTCTATAAATCAATCACCAAATGGAGCGCGACCATAAGATATGCGGACAGGGCGGCAGAATTAATCGAACGGGCCATCCATATTGCGCGGTCAGGCCGGCCCGGCCCTGTGCATTTGGACATTCCGGTCGATATTGGTGTTGGCGCTGTTGAACATATTCTCAGCAGCATCCCCTCCATTGATATTCCGCGCCCCGTACCAGATACCGCCGCCATGAACCAAGTGGTTGATCTGCTTGTTAATGCTTCCCGTCCCGTCCTGATTGCCGGCGGCGGTGTCGCCCGGTCAAATGGTGTCGATGAATTTCGCGAATTGGTGGATATTACCGGCTTTGCGGCAACGGCGACAATGAATGGCCGGGGGATTATACCGGATGATTACAAATCATATACCGGCTGCGGCGGCATTCTTGCCGGGCGCGGGGCCGTCAAGGCTTTGCAGGAAGCAGATGTCATCCTGTCCGTTGGCTGCAAGTTTTCCAGTTGGATCCCCGTCAACAAGCCGCCCTTATATCCCATGATAGAAGGCCAGAAAATCATTCAGGTGGACATTGATAATGAAACTCTGGGGCGCTGCGTTCCGCTGGCTATGGGATTGGTTGCGGATGCACGGGAGTTTTTAAAACTGCTTAATGCATCGCTAAAAGAGAAAAACTTTAAGAATGATCAAAAATGGCTGAAAGACGTTTTATCCACCCATAAAAAATATCGCAAAGAGATCAACGATATCGCAGATCAGAATACAACCAAGGACACCAACATCCTCAATGAAGCGGCCGCAGCACGCGCAATTTCCACATTAATTCCAGAGGATGCCATTGTCGTTGTTGACGGCGGACAAACCATGGAATGGGGCCATAGTTTCTTTCGTGCTACACACCCCAAAAACTATCTTTTTGCGCCGGGCATGGGGCATCTGGGCTTTGGTTTGCCTTTTGCCAATGCGGCCAAGCTTCTTAATCCGGATCGCCCCGTTGTTCTTGTGACGGGGGACGGGGCCATGTGTTGTACGGGTCAGGAACTGGAAACCGCGGCGCGCTGCGGCTTGAATGTCATTACGATTGTATTTAACGATTCATGCTGGGGGATGTACCGGCCATTTGGGGAAGCCTTGTTTGATAATAAGGAATTTGGTCAAACTCTAACCAATGTGAAATTCGCTGATCTGGCAAAAAGCTATGGCTGTCTCGGCGAAGAGGTGACCTTGGAAAGCCTGCCAGATGCCTTTAACCGTGCCTTGAAAGCAAACAGGCCGGTTGTTTTGGATTTGCACGTCGATTTTACGGAACATCCTATGGATTTTTTCTGGCTTGGTGTTGTTTTTGAGAATATCCAATTTTCACCAGTGCACCCATAACCAGACAACTTATTGAAGGGAGGTTAGATTATGACGGCCAATTTTTCTGGAAAAATAGCCATTGTTACGGGCGGCGCATCCGGTATCGGCTTTGAGACGGCCAGCCAATTGGCAAAGGCTGGCTGTCATGTCATAGTGGCCGACATCAATTTTGATAAAGCCACAAAAGTCGCGGAAGCTTTGCACACGGATTCAATCGGTTTTAAACTGGACGTCAGTTCAGAAGAAAACTGGATTGATGTCATGACTTGCGCAAAAGAAACCTTTGGCGGCCTTGATATTCTGGTCAATTGTGCCGGCATCGGATTTGCGGATAATTTCGAAGATATGCCATTAGATCATTGGAACGCCATGATATCCGTGAATTTGACAGGGACATTTCTGGGCTGTCAAAAGGCCATTAAGCTGATGAAAAAATCTGAGAAACCCTGCGCCATTGTCAATATCTCATCTATTGCAGGCTTGGTCGGCGGAGAAGATATCGCGGGATATAGTGCCTCAAAAGGCGGTGTCACAATGCTCACGAAATCTGTGGCACTATACTGCGCAGGCAAGGGATATGACATTCGCTGCAACAGCATACATCCAACCTATGTGGATACGGAGATGCTCGACCCTATTGCTGATAGCTTTGACAGCCGCCAAGTCATGTTGGACGGTATGGCAACCCAAGTGCCCGTTGGCCGCGTTGCCGTGCCATCCGATATTTCATCGGCCATATTATTTCTATGCTCATCAGAAGCTGCTATGATCACAGGGCATCAAATGGTGATAGACGGCGGGCAGCTGGTCGGCATCCCCGCGCAACATACTATTTAGGAAAAAAATAATGAGAGAAATATATCAACGCGTTAAAGGCAAAGTCACCCTGATTACCGGCGGCGCTTCCGGGCTGGGTCTGGGCATTGCAAGGCGTATGGCAGAAGAAGGCGCCATCACGATTATCACGGATATTAACGATGATAAGGGTCAAGAGGCAGCTGAGGAAATCGGTGCC
>JAJRQU010000143.1 GCA_024280095.1 Alphaproteobacteria bacterium
CATGGCCACAATCATCGGAGAGACAACCAAAGAGGCCTTCTTGAAGAAATACCACATCAACAGAAAAATCAGCAGCATAGCCATAGGGGCAGATATGGCCATCTGTATGAACATCTCAACACCGAATGTATCCTGCGCCACCGGCAGGCCGGTAATATGATATTGATCATCACCGGAAAATTCAGCGATCTTGGACTTTAACGCCTCAACCACATTATAGCTGACATTCTTGGCGGTGATCGGAATATAAAGCGCGACCGCCTTACCATCATCAGAGACAATAGTGCCATTCAGCAAGGGCAGATTTTGGGCTTTCCGGCGAATGGACAAGGCCTCGGCATCATCCCGGGGGGGCTCTTTCATGAGCCATTCGAATTTCACTTCACCCGGCCCGCCCGGCTCAATATTATCGACCGTAGAGGGTGCCATAAGATCAGCAGAAATAACGCCCTGTGTTTTGCCGTCCTTATCCTGCCATTGTATTTTTTTGGCAAATTCAGTCAAGGCATGGATATCACCAAGGGATTTTTTATTAAACACACCCTCTGGATGAGAAGAATTGACCACCCCGACGACAACCATATCATAGAGGGAAAATTCTTTTTTCTGACTATTGTGAAAAACGCGGACAGGCTCATCCACAGATAACATATTCTCTGGATCTGTATCAATCTGCAGGGGGAATAACAGGCTATAGGTTGACGGCCATACACTGGGCAAAGCCACAAGTCCGATCATCAACAGACTTAAAAGACCGCTAACCCAGAAAAAAACCTTGGGCTTGCGCGCTGCTGTTTCTGAAATATGTATCATGCCGCTCTCCGGTTCTTCTTTTAAATGATCTTAAGTAAAAGCCTGTCCCGGCTTCACACCCAGTTTTTTCAATATCATTGCCAACGGGCAAAAGCCGGTAAAGGCGGCCTGAAACATATTAGCCCCGACAAAAGCCGTCAGACCAAACCAATAGACATGAACCATGAGGCCCAAGGCTATACTTATCATAATCATGGCGCCGGCGAAGGCAAGTATTACGCGATCCAGAGTCATCATATTTCTCCTGTTAAAGTTATAAACAACAACAGATATATCATTGGTGCAAACTTAAATAAGTGACGCATGTCACATAACAGAAAAATTAATCCACAGCAGCCTGAAGTCCGCCGCGGTCCAGAATCTGGATATTTCCCCGGCCCAGCTTGATAAGCTCTTGCCGTTCAAAAACCTTTAATTGTCGGCTGACCACCTCACGAACAGAACCAAGTTCCATGGCAATATCCTGATGGGTAACGTCAAATTGATCATTTTTTTGATCCAGCAATAATTGCGCCAGACGTTTATCAAGCTTTTTAAACACCACCTCTTCCACCAGCATCATCAGCATAGACATGCGTTTGGCGTAAACTTCAAAGACAAAATTGCGGAATTTTTCTGACAGAGCCAAAAGCCTGTTAAAGGTGGCCGGCGGCACAACGGCAAGGGTAATGTCTGTTTCTGCTATCCCCTCCGCCCCATATTGATCATCGGAAATAAGGCAGGTTGTGGTCATGATGCAAGATTCGCCGGCTTCAACCCGGTATAAGGTTATTTCCCGCCCATCCTCAGAGCTCTTCTGAACCCGCACCGTTCCCTCAAGCAACATGACATAACCTCGGCATTCACTGCCCTCGGCAAACATAACCGTACCCGAAGGTGCCTTCACAATATGAAGCCCCTCTTCCAAGATTCGTTTGCTTTCTTGTGAAAGCCTTCCCAATTCAGGAAAATGATCCGTTATTATCTTTTGCATAAATCTTTTCTATCCCCCGTAGCATCATTTTTGAAACGGGGCTTTTTTTAAAATTTTTGCGGATATATTAATCACACCGGCCTGTTCAAAAGTCAGGGTGAGCGGAAGTTCCTCGCCGAGGGCTAATTTCTTGTTTAAATCAAACATCATCAGATGATACCCGCCGGGACTAACGCTTGTAATCGCATGCGCCGCAACCGGGATAGACGAAACCTGCATCATTTTCATCACACCGCCTTCATGTTTATGGACATGAAGTTCGATACGTCCCGCATAAGGCGAGGTGACTTTCATTAATTTATCCTCCATCGCCGTATCATTCTTGATGATGAAATAGGCGGCCCCCGGACGGCCTTCTATGATCACAGGACGCGCCCAGGGATCAATGATGGTGAGCCCCTCAGCAAAAGCGGGGGGGTTAAAACATAGAACGGCAAAGACAGATAAAAAAGCCACCATACTAGTCAGAGGCCCCTTAGCGAAATTCCATATTCTCTTACTAATTGTTTTTTCTACCATCCTTGTCCATATCCTTACCATCTTACTTAGTCAATATAGCGATATAACCAGAGTAAAACTTTTTTGGGGCAGAATATATAGATAAAAACAAAGAAAACTTGTATTTCGCCCTTGCAGTGATGAAAAATGGCCTTATATAAGCTCCATGAACACTGAAATATAACTTAGGATAATTGATTCAGGCCATAACGGCTGATGATATATCCCCTGAAAGATAAGAGGATAGTATGGGTAAAGTAATCGGAATTGACTTAGGTACGACGAATTCGTGTATCTCCATCATGGACGGCGCAAAGCCAAAGGTTATCGAAAATGCGGAAGGCGGAAGAACAACACCTTCCATGGTCGCCTTTTTGTCAGACGGTGAAAGACTGGTCGGACAGCCGGCCAAACGTCAGGCCGTCACAAATTCGGAAAATACATTATTCGCCATCAAGCGGCTGATTGGCCGGACTTTTGATGATAAAGCCACCCAAAAAGACATCGAAATGGTGCCTTTTAAAATCATCAAAGCGGACAATGGTGATGCTTGGGTCGAAGCACAGGGCGAAGAATATAGCCCTAGTCAGGTATCAGCATTTATTTTGCAGAAAATGAAAGAAACCGCTGAAGAATATCTTGGTGAGGCTGTCACGCAGGCCGTCATTACGGTTCCGGCATATTTTAATGATGCCCAGCGTCAGGCCACCAAAGATGCCGGTAAAATTGCCGGCCTCGAAGTTCTTCGCATTATCAATGAGCCAACCGCTGCGGCATTGGCTTATGGTATGGACAAGGAAGACGGCAAAACAATCGCTGTTTATGACCTTGGCGGCGGCACATTTGATGTCTCCATCCTTGAAATTGGTGACGGCGTATTCGAAGTTAAATCCACAAACGGCGATACGTTCCTTGGCGGTGAAGATTTCGACATGCGTTTGGTGGAATATCTTGCCGCTGAATTCAAAAAAGAAAACGGTATTGACCTGAAAAGCGACAATATGGCCTTGCAACGGCTGAAGGAAGCCGCTGAAAAAGCCAAAATCGAACTTTCCAGCGCACAACAGACCGAGATCAATCTGCCGTTCATTACCGCAGATGCCTCCGGCCCAAAACATTTGGCCCTAAAACTTACCCGCGCCAAATTCGAAGAGCTGGTTAAAGATTTCGTACAGCGCACCATTGCCCCTTGCAAAGCGGCCCTGAAAGATGCCGGCCTTACCGCAAGTGACATTGACGAAGTTGTGATGGTCGGCGGCATGACCCGCATGCCTAAAATAACCGAGGTGGTCAAAGAATTCTTTGGACGCGAGCCGCATAAAGGCGTTAACCCTGACGAAGTCGTTGCCATGGGCGCGGCCATTCAGGCCGGCGTTCTACAGGGAGATGTGAAAGACGTTCTTCTGCTTGATGTAACGCCTCTGTCCCTTGGTATTGAGACATTGGGCGGCGTATTCACACGGCTAATTGATCGCAATACAACGATCCCGACCAAGAAGTCTCAAACTTTCTCCACGGCCGAAGACAATCAGTCCGCCGTGACCATTCGGGTCTTTCAAGGCGAACGCGAGATGGCGGCGGACAATAAAATGCTGGGTCAGTTCGATCTGGTCGGCATTCCCGCAGCCGCGCGCGGCGTGCCCCAGGTGGAGGTTACCTTTGACATTGATGCCAATGGTATCGTCAATGTATCCGCCAAGGATAAAGGCACCGGCAAGGAACAGCAGATCCGCATTCAGGCTTCTGGCGGCCTAAGTGATGATGACATTGAAAAAATGGTCAAAGACGCCGAGGCCAACGCCGAAGATGATAAAAAACGCCGCGAATTGGTTGAAATACGCAATCAGGCTGAGGGCGCGGCCCATTCCGCAGAAAGCCAATTGAAAGAACATGGCGATAAAATTTCTGCAGAAGATAAAACCGCCATCGAAGATGCCATTAAAGCTGTTAAAACAGCATTAGAAAGCGAAGATATCGATGCCATCAAAACGGCTTTGGATAGCTTGCAGCAGGCCTCTATGAAATTAGGTGAAGCAATCTATAAAGATCAAGCTGATGCCGCTGGTACAGAAGGCCCGGGAGCCGATACCGGCGCGACAAATAATGCAGACGATGATGTGGTCGATGCCGACTTTGAAGAAGTAGACGAAGATAAAAAATAATTTGCTCCAATGACTAAACTTACGATCAAATTATATTATCATCTAAAATCAACATGACGTATTGCCGTCCTGCCTAACCGCAGGACGGCATGTGCATGTAAGGTAGAAAACCGGGATTAACATGGCTAAAATCTGTTTTTATGAAATACTCGAAGTGGAGCGTAATGTCTCTGCGGCTGATCTGAAAAAATCATACCGTAAAATGGCCATGCAATATCACCCGGATCGCAACCCCAATGATGATGAAGCCGAAGCAAAATTTAAAGACGTCAGCCAAGCTTACGACATCCTCAAAAATGATCAAAAACGTGCGGCCTACGATCAATATGGTCATGCCGCCTTTGAGAATGGCGGCGGCGGCCCAGGCGGCATGGGCGGCGGATTTGACGGTGCTTTTTCTGATATATTCGAAGATTTGTTTGGCATGGGCGGCGGTCGGGGCGGGCGCAGAAATGGCCCAAGCCGCGGCGCGGACCTGCGATATAATCTGACCATAACCCTTGAAGATGCCTTCACAGGCAAAGAAGAAAAAATTACGATTCCAACAACCGTTTCCTGCGAAGGCTGTGATGGTTCCGGCGCAAAGGCGGGATCGAAACCCGAACCTTGCGGCGGCTGTAACGGCATTGGCAAGGTAAGAACCCAACAAGGATTTTTCACCGTTGAGCGCACCTGCCCGAGATGTCAGGGCCAAGGCAAAGTCATTGCCAACCCCTGCGGAGAATGTCATGGCACCGGCAACAAACAAAAGAAGAATACCCTATCTGTTAAAATCCCCGCAGGCGTTGAAGATGGCACAAGAATACGGCTTCAGGGGAAAGGCGAAAGCGGGACTTTAAATGGGCCGAGCGGCGATTTATATATTTTTATTTCCTTGGAATATCATCCTATTTTTCAGCGGGACGGCGCGGCTATATACTGCAATGTTCCCATCGCGCTAACCACAGCGGCGCTTGGCGGGGAAATTGATGTCCCTACGGTAAACGGCGGCAAAGCCAAAGTAAAAATCAATGCGGGCAATCAAACTGGCAAACAATACCGCCTGAAGAATAAAGGCATGCCCATATTGCATTCTGAACAATTTGGCGACATGGTCATCCAGACGGTTGTTGAGACACCTGTTAATATGACCAAGAAACAAAAAGAACTGCTTCGGGCCTTCGCCAATGAATGCGGTGATAATGTCAGCCCTGAATCTACCGGTTTTTTTAACAAGGTTAAAGAATTATGGGAAGATCTTACGGATTAGCCTGTAGAGCATTCTACGTAAATTAAGCCTCTATTTTTGCAAGATCGGCTTTAAGCTGACTGAATAAGTCAATCTGGTCATCCATTTTATTTTCATCAATTGTGCCCAATAACTCATCCACCCATCCTTTATGGATTTTGATAGCATGTTTTAATGTTCTGCGGCCTTCACTGGTCAGAGCCACACTATACACCCGCCGATCCGTGGGCAAGGCCCATTTTTCCACAAAACCATCTTTCATAAGGCGGCCCACCATACCTGTGGTATTGGCGTTTGAAACCAAAAGCATACGGGACAGCTCGCTCATGGTAATAACCCCGCCCGGCGTACGGTCTACGGCGACCATAACATCAAATTTTGCTAATGTCAGCGGCGTATGTTCTTTCATACGTTTATTCAATATCTGCACTACCCGCGTTGAACTGGCCAGCATTCTGACCCAAAGTTTTAATTTTTTCTGATCTTCGTCATCCATGTTTATTTTTATCATTCTGGATTATATCCTCTCTTCAAAAGGTCAAAATAATCATCCTGTTAAATTATTTTCTCTTTGGCAAGCCTATCCTTTTAAGCTTTAAATAAATTGTTATACATCAAGTTTCTCTGATTAATTTAGAGAGTAAAGTAATTTTTCTATTTCTTTAAGGCATCAAAATTTTTATTTTATAAGTTAAATATTTTCTTTTAAGCTTAAAATAAATATGTTATATTTCTTTGTAATAAAAATTGGAATAAAATATGCGCACTAATATTCTGGAGCCTATTATAATTAATGGCATGAAAGTCCCCAACAGGACAGTTGTCCCCGCAATGGTCACCCGATTATCCGCAGAAGATGGCTATGTCAATCAGGACATCATTGATCGCTACGTCAGCTATGCCAAGGGTAATGTCGGCCTGATCATTGTGGAGGCTATGGCGATCCATACGTCAAAATCAGGCCCCTTACTGCGTATTTCAGATGATACATTCATCGATGGCCATAAAAAACTCACTCAGGCCATTCATGACACCAGCTCTTCCAAAGTCGTGCCTCAAATCATTCATTTTATGAAAGTGGCCCGCTCTGGCTGGCGTCAGACCATTGATATGCTGTCGGAAGAAGATATTATCACCATCATCCGTGATTTTGGCGATGCCGCCGCGCGAGCAAGGGACGCGGGATATGACGGTGTGGAGCTTCATTCGGCCCATGCCTATACGCTCTCGTCTTTCCTGTCCCGCCATAATCGGCGGCGCGACCGGTATGATGGCCGCTCTCTTGAAGGCAGGCTCAGAATGTTTGGCGATGTGATGGCAGAGGTCCGCGCGAAGGTTGGGGCTGATTTTCCTGTGGGCGTGCGCTTTCTGGCCGATGAAATGATTAAAGATGGCTATACACTCGAAGACAGCCGCCTGATCGCGCTGCGTATGGCGCAGCTTGGCGTTGATTATATTTCCCTGTCTGTCGGCGGAAAATTTGAAGATGCCATTTTGAAAGAAGGTCAGCCCCCCTACCCCTATACCGGATATTCCGGTGAACGCTGTATGCCCGGCGCGTCTTTCCCTAAAATGCCCCATGTGCATTATGCCGCCGCCATAAAGGAAATGATCAACAGCAAGGGATTTGACATTCCCGTTATTTCAGCTGGTAAGATAAACAATCCGGAAGATGCCGAACAGCTGCTCAAGGACGGCAAGGCCGACATGATCGGGATGGCGCGTCAACTTCTTGCAGACCCTAACTGGCCGAAGAAAGTTATGGAAAACCGTGAAAAAGACATCATCCCCTGTGTCTATTGCAATGTTTGCAAGCAGCTTGATGAAAAATTTAAGGAAGTCACCTGCTTTTTATGGCCCAAGGGACATAAGCAGGCACCGGATTATGATCCTAACAGCCTATCCCCCACATGGGCCAACACAGATACGTTAAGGGCCAAATATATTGATGGGGCCGTAAAATTAAAATGGCAAAGGGCGAAAGGCGAAATATCCGGCTATGACCTTTACCGCGCAGAGGACGACGGCCAAATGAAGGTTATACAAGCCAAAAAAGGCACTAATTTTACCGACAAATCAGTCCTCGGCGGCCTCAGATACAGCTACTATATCCGCGCCTATACAAAATCAGGCCAAGCAAGCCCGCCATCAAACATAATAGAGCTAGACCTGCCCATAGAAAACTTCACCCCCCAAGCCCCAATATAAATAATCCTGTAGAATACCCCTGAAGCTGGCAACCTTAAACCGCATCAATCTGATGGCTTTCCCCACGGGAATTTTTTTCAAGCATTTCGCCTTGTTTCTTTGCCAACATCAATTCCCGCGCTTTTTCGTAAGCGGGGTCTTGCCAGAATATCAGGCAGCCGTTACAGCCCCGCCCGCAGCAGCCTTCAACGCCAAGGCGCGGCGTTTTAAATTTACGTTCCAGATTTGCTTCATCAAGGCCTGAAACAAGCGCATCACGTTTTTTTTCATATAGCTTCTCAGACCCCTGCCCCAGTTCGATTTTGCTGGCTTCCTTATCCATTTTCAACCGGTTCCATTGGTCGCGGGTTAAGGGGCGTTCTTTACGGATGACGGTCATTTCAGGATAAGCAGCGCATAGCTCGCGCTGACCCTCTTGATCAAACAGGCTGAATGGCACACGAATGATGGGCTTTTGGCCCCCATTAACGGCCATGGTCACATCCCCGCTCTTGGCATCAATAAATTCATATATACGCAAGAAAATAGTTTTGCGGCTTGTGGGCGAGACGAACTCCAAAACATCACCAGATTCAATACGGTTTTTCACTTCTACGGTGAAATAATCCGTCTCTACTGATTTAATCAATCCGGCAAATTCCCACTCGGCAAGAGTTGAGGTATTTTCATAATTATGAGCGTGGTTTGTTAAGCGGCCTTCGTGAAAAGCCAGTGAATATCCCCGGCTTTGCACCGTTTCCAAATCGGCCATATAATCATCCGCATTCCAGCCGTGTGGGTTCGCATACCAATCATCAATGGCCATACGGTAGGCACGCGCCACAAGCGCCACATAATATTGACTTTTATTACGGCCTTCTACCTTCAGACTATCCACACCGATTTTCAAATAATCATCAAGCTTAGGCATCAAACAAAGGTCTTTGGCATTAAGGATATAAGACCCACGCTCATCTTCCTCTATGGGCATCAACTCGCCTTCTCTTGCGCCTTCCTCCAGCAGGAATTCATACATATCTTTCGTATGTTCGTTAAGTTCAATTTCCTTGATGGTACCGTCTTTCAACCGCATATGAACCTTGTAATTCCACCGGCAGCTATTGGCGCAGTTGCCCTGATTGGCGCCGCGCTCTGACATATAATTACTGAGCAGGCAGCGTCCGCTATAGGTCATACACATAGCCCCGTGGATAAAGGCCTCTAATTTTATATCTGGACATTTTTTGCGTATTTCCACAAGTTCCGCATAGGATACTTCCCGCGCCAGAACCGCAAGGCTTGCCCCTTGCTCTTGCCAAAATTTCACACTGAGCCAACTACAGATATTGGCTTGCGTAGACACATGCAGTTCCAGATCGGGGGCCATCTCCTTGACATATTGAAATACGCCCGGGTCGGCAATAATAACCCCGTCCGGTTTTACTTTGCGAACGGTTTCCACATATTGTTCAAGCTTTGGGATGTCTTTATTATGGGAAAACAGATTGAGCGTGAGATATACCCGCTTACCGTGACCATGCGCGAATTCAATGCCTTCCACTACATCTTCCAATGTGAAGGCTGACTTGGTGCGCAGGGATAAATCCGGCGTCCCCAAATAAATCGCATCGGCCCCGTAAAGCACCGCCATTTTCAGCTTCTGCAAATCACCTGCGGGCATTAGTAATTCTGAGCGCTGGGGTCTTTTGATCTTGGACACCATGATGTTATCCTACAAAATTCACGTCTAATAAGGAGCTGCTATATAATCAATTTGCGGAGATTGGAACAGAAAATAACTTTTTTCTGATATTTTGCTATGATATCCGATAAATAAGATCCCGACAAACTAACACCATTCAAATTTGATGGTTACCCTAGAAAATCCATCAGCATCCGGCGGGCCTGCGGGATTTTTTTGTTGTGGGGAAAAAGAACATAGCGTTCGAGAAAAAATTCGCTTAAGGATAAGCCGTCACGCACATCATCCCCTGTTACATTGCCGCCGCCCAATAAAAAGGGCGGCAAAGTCAATAGTTTATCATGATAGGGCAGCCCCGCGCCCCGGCTAACCGCCCTGCCCGACTTGGGCGAGACATAGACTAAATCATCCACAACGCCCGTTGCGGCGCAGCAGCTAAGGTCTAGGCCAAATCCCAATTCAGATAACAGTCCAATCTCCCAGCGCACCAGCAAGGCGCCCCATACCTCAGGTTCCGGGCCAGCCTGCTCCAGCGTGTCCAGCAACACTTGAAGTCCTTCATATAGGGCCTGATGTTCTTCCCGTTCTGCCAGAGAAACCGACAAGATCGCACAAACACTGTTCAGCACCCCAAGCTTGGCGGGATAATCCAGAAAGGACGCCGACCGGGCGTTGCGAAGTTCCGCCGCATAAGTCCCCAACTGACTTTCAAGACGCCCACGCCATGTGAGCATAACTTCATTTCCCGGCTGAAGAGTCCCGCGCTGCCGCCGGCCCATACCGCCCTTGACCAGACCCGCATGGCGGCCATGCTGCGCCGTCATAACGTCAATGAGCGCATCATATTCACCATATTTGCGCAAAGAAATAATTATGCCCTGATCATGAAATTCCATAATCTATTCTGTTGTTACCTCTATTTCAGCAAGATAAACCCGCACTTTA
>JAJRQU010000144.1 GCA_024280095.1 Alphaproteobacteria bacterium
TGCAAAATATTGGCAAGAATTAACAAGAGATATTGAAGACCGCCTATCAGATGCGCTACATGAACGGTTAACACATCGGTTCGTGGATCGACGCATATCAGTTTTAATGAGAGAATTACGCCAAAAAGGAAGTTTAATGACAAATATTGATGAGAATGGCAGCATTTTTGTAGAAGGCCATTTTATCGGTACCTTGGAAGGGTTCCAGTTTAAAGAGGACGCGTCCGCTTTTGGCGAGGACAGCAAAATACTCCGCGCGGCGGCGGATCAGGTCTTGAGTGAAGAGATCAAGAAAAAGGCCGAAGAGCTGACAGAGGCCGAAGATGGTGAAATGAGCCTGATCCTTGGCAGCCCCATGACAAGGTCAACCATCAACTGGCGCGGCATTGCCATCGCCCGCGTGGTAAAGGGCGATACGATTTTAACCCCAAAGGCCGTGGTTACGCCTACGCCCCAATTACAGGGTGATGTTTTGACGCGGGTACAGGCCCGTGTGGAACGCTGGCTTGCCAGTCATGTGGGCGATATATTGGCGCCGCTTTTTTCCCTGCAGGAAGCCGTGAACGGGGCCAAGGATGGGGAAGGTAAAGACCTTATTGATGGTATGGCGCGGGGCATCGCCTTTCAGATGCTTGAAAAGCTTGGCACTATTCCGCGCGGCGCAATTTCCCGTGATTTTCGGGGTGTGGAGCGTGAAGGTCGCTTTCAAATGAAGCAGTTGGGTATTTGGCTCGGCTCGGCAAGTTTATATATCCCAAGCCTGTTGAAGCCGGCACCGGCCCAATTACGCTTATTCCTATGGGCGTTGTTTAATGATAAAGATATATTGCCGGATATTCCTGTGGCCGGGTTATGCACCATCGTCATAGATCAATCTGCGCCGCGCACATTTTATGAAATGTCTGGTTACCGCGTTGTGGGCAAGAATGCCGTGCGCCTTGATATGCTGGAACGATTGGCCAATGCGGCCCGCGATGTGTCGATGAAAGGCCCATTCCCGGCTGATCCCGATTTGATGAGCCTTGTGGGCACCAGCGGCGATGACTTTGCTGAGATTATGGCTGTCTTGGGATATGTCCGTAAAGAATATAGCCCGGAGGATGCGGCAAAAATAGCCGATGCCCGCACGGCAAAAGATACGCCCGCGCCTGAAAAGGCGGTTGCTGAAGAAAAGAACCCCGCTGGAGAAAATAAAACTGAAGAAGCGGCTAAGCCTGCGCCAATAGAAAATGTCCCGGATAAGCCAGAAGATAAGCCAGAAGATAAATCAAAAGACAAGCCAGAAGAAGAACGGGCAGATAAATCGGAAGACGAGGATATCAAAGAAACGATCATTCCGGAAAAAATATTCCTGTTCAGCCATCAGCCCTACCAAAAATCGCCGCAACGCGGCGTTAGAAATGATAAGGTTGAACGCACGCCGGAAGGCCGAAAAATTGTCTATAAAGCCCGTGACAATAATCATGCCCGAAAGCCTGTTCATGGTAAGGCAAGAAATAATAATGACGGGCCGAAAAAACCTTCTGGGAAAAAATTTGGTGGCAAGCCTGCAAAACGTCAGCCAGTGGCCGATCCCCATAGCCCGTTTGCGGCGCTGGCGGGATTGAAGGATCAGCTTAAATCAAAAAAATCATGATAGAAGAATAGCGCTATGCTTGACCCGGACGTCTCAAACCAAAGAGTTGATATCTGGCTCTGGCATGCGCGATTTTTTAAAACACGCACCCTGTCCAGTAAAATCTGTCGGGCGGGCAAGGTTCGGGTCAATGGCCTGAAAATCACCAAGGCTAAAACGTCCATAACTGTGGGGGATATTTTGACATTCCCCCAAGAGAAGAAGATCAGAATTGCTAGGATTCTGGCCTTCAATCATCGGCGCGGCCCTGCGCCCGAAGCGCGGGCTTTATATGAAGACATGACACCGCCGCCAGCAGAAATCAGAAGAATTGAAAAATCCAAGGTCGCGCTCAGAGACAGAGGGACAGGCCGCCCAACCAAAAATCAGCGGCGGGCCACCGACAGACTGAAAAATATATTCCCCGATTGAACAATTTTCTTTTGGTCTTTTTTGAAACTGCGCTGTCAAAGCCAGAGGCGAATAGGTAGAAATCTATCTATTCTTTAAATTTTTTAAAGTGTTTGCCATTATACTTCGATAGGTTTTATTAAGATAACTGACGGGACGTATGATGATCAGTCCATCAAAACTTCTTTTGTTAGCCACATTCGTTGCCGTTTTTGTGGCATATTTTGGGGATCAATTCATTGCCCTGTCCAATAAAGCGGGCGAGAGCATAAAGGAGGCGGCCCATAAGTCCTCTAATGAATTGGTTTATGAAAAAACCAATATGGCCGAATATAATGGTGATATTCGCGTGCCAATAGCGCATGATGGCCATTATTGGGTGAATATGGATGTGAACGGCATACCCGTTCGTTTTGTTGTGGACACGGGGGCCAGCCATATTTCCTTAAGCTATCAGGATGCCAGAAAAACAGGCTTGGATCCTGAATTTTTAAATTATGACAAGGTCTTTAAAACCGCCAATGGCGTAACCCGTAAAGCCATTATCAACCTTGACCGTGTGTCGATGGACGCCATTGAAATGTCGGATGTTACCGCATCGGTCTCGCAGCAGGGACAAATGGACGTATCCTTGCTCGGCATGAGCTTTCTAAACAGATTATCTGGTTTTATGGTGGAGGACGGTCAGCTTATCCTTAAGCCGTAAGCCGTAAAAATTTTCAATTTGTGCCTTAATATATTGACAGCGTAAACATTAAAGCTGATAATCGTAACCCCTCAAAAACAGATATTGAATATAAGGTGCCTTGCAGGAGTTTCGTTTGACTAAAATATGTTGTCCCTTGGGCAGAAAATCTTATCATCACGGTAATCTCCGTGAAACGCTGATTGACTCCGCTCTGGAAATATTAAAAGAGGGGACGTTGGCCGATTTGAGTTTGAGGGCTTTGGCCCGTAAGGCTGGTGTGTCCCAGACGGCGCCCTACCGGCATTTCGAAGATAAAGAAGCCCTGATTGCCGTCCTTATAGAAGAAGGTATGCGCAAATTAGGCCAGGCCATGATGGAAATTATGGAGATGGGCATTCCGCCTCTTGAACGTTTGCAGAAACTGGGCATGCGCTATGTGGAATTCTCGGAAGACTGTCCGGCGCATTTTAAAGTCATGTTTGAATATGACTTGGCTGATTATGAAAAATACGATGCGTTGCATAATACCTCTCAACAGTGTTTTCAATGTCTTCGTGATACAGTTCTTGACTGTCTCGCGCTGCCAAATTCACGGGATATTGACCCGGCTATCGCGCAGTTTTCGGCTTGGTCCATGGTTCATGGTCTTTCCGTATTACTCATGAACCAGTCCTTGATGACACATATTAAAAGTGATCATTTAATGACGTTGGGGGAAAAATATCAGGTTGCCGAACAGGTTATAGAACTCTTCAGCATATCGCTGGTTAAATAAGGAAATATTATTGTGTCGATACTCAAAAAATTGAGCCAGTTGCTCGAAGGCCGATCTGCTGCCCCGGATCAGAAGGAAACTGGCAAAATCGGGGATGAAAAACTTGCAGCGGCGGCCCTGATGGTAGAGGTCGCCAGTCATGACGGACAGTTTTCACGTGTTGAGCGGGAGCATATCCTGCATCTTCTGGAAAATAAACTGGGGCTGTCTTCAGCCGATGCGCTGGAGCTTTTTGTCGAGGCACTTGCCGCGCAGAATGAGGCTAATCATATGCTCGGTTTCACGCGGAAAATAAAAGATCATTTTGATGAAGCGGGCCGGGAGAAGATTCTGGCGCTTTTATGGGAAGTGGTTTTTGTGGATGGGGTAGAAGATCCCTATGAAAGCAATTTGATGCGGCGGGTGACCGGACTGCTCTATATCTCCGATAAAAGAAGCGGTCAAATTCGTAAAAAAATTCAAAATAATATTTAATCACTATTCGCATCCATAAGACCAAATTAGCCGCAAATTAATGGCTGAGAGTTTTTTTTGGTTGTATCCTGTTTCACAGATGTTATATGCATGAACAGGGTCATCATATGACCACTGACAGGATTGAAAGATAAGGAGAGCTCTATGACATATTTGGTCACTGAGGCATGTATCAAATGTAAATATACAGATTGTGTGGAAGTCTGTCCGGTTGATTGTTTTTACGAAGGTGAAAACATGCTTGTGATTAACCCGGATGAATGCATTGATTGCGGCGTTTGTGAGCCCGAATGTCCTGCAGAAGCCATTCTGCCTGATACGGAAGATGGTCTGGAGAAATGGTTCGAGATCAACGAGAAATATGCGGCTGTCTGGCCAAATATTACAGAAAAAATTGACCCGCTTCCGGGCGCTGATGAAGCGCAAAGTGAAGAGGGAAAGCTTGCCGCGTTAAGTGAAAAACCAGGGGCGGGAACCTAGGGTCTGCGGACAATAAAGGTCATAGTGTTGGCGGTTCACATTTGATCGGGTTGACTTTATTTTATAGTAAGGTAATGCGTTAAGCCGGGCCCATAAAATTGTTATCTATCCGGTATGATATATACGGCTTAAGCCTTGTTGCTTAAGGGGTGAGATTTTTGTGGGTATTCTTTGTTTAAAAAATATGTTATAACGTCACCAATATTGATATTTGGGCGTGTGTTTTTAAGGCATTGTTTCAAATAACAAATCCAGATAGGGGGCGTTTTTGTATCAGTTCCGAAAGGAGTTGGTATGTGGTTTTTATGCGTGTTTTATGCCCTTTAAGGATTTGTTAACCATGTTTTTTTGGGCATCTTTTTGTTATCGGGGCTTAAATTTTTAAATGACACATCGTTCGGCAGAATAATGGTTGAGAATTTTCGCAAAGATTAAATTTTTGTGAACAGTATGGAGTTATAATTTTAATATGGCTAAAGAAAAAAAATTGGCGTTTTCTGTTGATGAGCATATCGTTTATCCCAAGCATGGTGTTGGCGTTATCACTGAAATCGGGGAACAGGAAATTTCAGGTATGAAGCTGGATCTTTATGTGATTCGTTTCGAGAGTGAGAAAATGACCCTTCGTGTTCCTACAAATAAGGCCGAACCTTCAGGTATGAGATGTTTGTCGAGCCCTGTTGTTATGGACAAGGCCTATACCACATTGAAAGGCCGCGCCCGTGTGAAACGCACGATGTGGAGCCGCCGTGCGCAGGAGTATGAGGCTAAAATCAATTCAGGTAATCTGGTTCATTTGGCAGAAGTCGTTCGCGACCTGCATCGGGGCGGGGATCAAACCGAACAATCTTATAGTGAGCGTCAAATTTATGAATCAGCCATTAGCCGTTTGGCCCGTGAAGTCGCGGCTGTTGAAGAAATTGCCGAAAAAGATGCCATGATAAAACTGGCAGAAGTTCTGACAGCAGCTTAATGCATCGCCAGACTTTTTAAGAAATGAAATGGGCCTGAACATTGTACAGGCCCATTTTTTATTCTCTTCGCTGAAGGTATTTTTCCGGTTCATGTCATTGAATTTTTCTGTTATGCATATGGGGCGGGGGTTAAATCTTGCAGGAGATTCATTCCCAACTTCATGACGCAAGGTTGAAAGAGGAGACAGAAGGAGCCACAGCGACGACTTAGCGACCAAGCGGGAGCGCAGCCTTTAGCGGCGCCCCGCGTAATCCAAGAAACAGGAGCCACAGCGACGACTTAGCGACCAAGCGGGAGCGCAGCCTTTAGCGGCGCCCCGCGTAATCCAAGAAACAGGAGCCACAGCGACTTAACGACCAAGCGGGAGTGCAGCCCCTAGCGGCGCTTGAGCGTAATCTAAATAAACAGAAGGAGTGCCGCTCTGGCGGTGCCCCGATGGAATTCAATATTTAAATAATGCAACAGGTGATTTGATTATCGATGGAGATGACTGACCGTTCAAATACGGATTTGGCAAATACGGATTTGACAAATATGGATATGGAAAAGTTTGGCTGCCTTGAACAGGCGCGGCGCATTTGGGCTGTGGGCGCGATCCACGGCGAAATCGGCGCTCTGAAAGCCTTGCATCATAAACTCATTTCCCGATTTCAGGCAGGTGATAAACTGGTATATCTGGGTAATTATTTTGGCAATCGTAATACGGCCATAGAAACCCTGAATGAGATATTGTTAGCGCGCCGAAAATTAATGTCGGCTCATGAACCCTCAAAACCTAATTCATTTGTGTATTTGCGCGGCGCACGGGAAGAAATGCTTACCAAACTGCTGCAATTGCAATTTGCCCCAAATCCAGCAGAAGTCATGGATTGGCTTCTCGGTCATCATCTGGGCTCTGTGATAGAATGTTATGGTACGCCGGCGCATGTAGCGCGGGCCATAGCCACAGAGGGCACTGTGGCTATTTCCAAATGGACCAGCAGTATGCGCCGCGCCATAAAAGATCATCCGGGGCATTATGAGCTGTTGAACAGCCTGCGCCGCGCGGCATTCACCCGCGAAGGCAAGATATTATTTGTTCATGCTTCTGTCGATATCACGCGGCCATTGAATATGCAAAAGGATAATTTTTGGTGGGATAACGGGCGTTTTGACGACATCACTGCGCCTTACAATGGTTTTTCGCGCATTATTCGGGGTTATGATCATGCGAATGGGGGATTGCGTTTAAATAAACCCCATACGGCGACCCTGGACGGGGGCAGTGGCCGGGGCGGCGGGTTGAATGCGGTTTGTTTTTCACCGGAAGGTGATGTATTAGATCATTTGTTTGTTTAACGATTAGCAGGCTCCATTTCTCCAAATTCAAAGTTTTATCCTTTTGTCGCAATGTATTTTGCGACAAAAGGACATTATTATGAGATTAATCCATCGTTATCATATCGATTTTTAATATTTTTCAGTTATATTGATAGTTGGAAGATATCACATATATTAAATTGTGAACTACGGCGCTTGCAGAGCTAAAAATAGACTGCAGGCTGAAGGATATAATAAGATGAAAAGTGCCAAGTATTTGGTCCTTTCCGTTTCAGTGTTTGCGCTTGTCTCTTGTGCCAGCGTTCCTATTACGGATAAGAATCTTCCAACCCCAGAAATAGCGGCAGAATGGTCGGAAAGCCAGCATGACAATGCGGGTGCCATCCGCCAGTCATCTGATGTACGCAATGGGTGGTTGGACGACCTTAAGATGGATGATTTATCGCGTTTCGTTGAAGAGGTTCTGATTAATAATCCGGATTTCAAGGCGATAGCACACCGGATGGAGGCTTCTGGATTTGGCGTGAAAATTGCGCGGTCAAGCCTGTTTCCCGCGATAAATGCAAATCTGGCGACAAGGCGTCAGCGCAGCAACAGTCTGCTCGTGAGCAATAACAATGTGTCGCTGGGCTTTGATGCGCGCTGGGAGGCAGATGTATGGGGCAGGCTGTCTGCCAGGACGGCAGGCGCGGATGCGGATTATACGGCTGCCCGCGCGGATTATGCCGGGGCCAGATTGTCTTTGGCCGCTCAGGTATCACAAGCCTGGTTTGATACCATGGAAGCACAGGCTCAAGTGGATTTGGCGCTTAAAACAGTGGAAAGCT
The DNA here is from genome assembly GCA_024280095.1 of Alphaproteobacteria bacterium. Lineage (GTDB taxonomy): Bacteria > Pseudomonadota > Alphaproteobacteria > Sphingomonadales > Emcibacteraceae > Paremcibacter. The sequence goes on from JAJRQU010000144.1 coordinate 7,566, forward strand.
TTGAGCGTGCTGTGCATATTGTCGAAAAACGGTTTAGCCGTGGACTGAATACGGGCCTTGATTTACGTCTGGTTGTCAGTAATTATGAGGCGGCCCGAGCAAGTTTGAGCCGCTGGGAAGATCAATTGGGACAGCAAAAGCGCGGCTTGGAAATTTTGGCGGGGCGTTATCCGTCGGCCAAGATTATATCTGCCGGTATTCTGCCTGATATTAATCATGATGTTCCTGTTGGTCTGCCTGTGAATATATTGGCGCGTCGCCCGGATTTACAATCCGCCCGCACAAAGCTGCTGTCGGCAGGATATAGCCGTCAGGCAGCAGATAAAGATTTGTTGCCAAGTTTCTCTATTACGGCGAGCGGCAGTAACAGCTCTGCCAATTTCAGCGATTTGTTAAGGTTTGACAATGTTTTCTGGAATCTTGTGGGCAATATAACGCAACCTATTTTTCAGGGGGGCAGGCTGCGATATGCGGCTAAATCAGAGGCCGCCTTATTTGAGGCGGAAAAACAGGCTTTCGCCCGAATTTTGCTGGCGGCCTTTAAAGAAGTGGAAGATGCCCTGTCCAGCGAAAGATCGTTGAAAAAACAAGTCAAGCATACGGCCATTGCCGCTGAAAACGCGATTGCTGCGGAGAATGTTGCCCTCGATCAATATAGCCGTGGCTTGATAAAAATTTCGGTACTTCTGGAGTCGCAAAGACAAAGTCTGTCTCAGCAGAGCCAGCTTTTGTCCATTAAGAAACAACGTATCAATAATAGAATTGCCTTGCATTTAGCCTTGGGCGGTGACTTTACAATCACAGAAGGCTTTCAGGCCAATATTACAAATGATAATGACCCCAAGGGCGATATCACAGAAGGAAAAAAATTATGAATATTGTGATAGAAAGGCCGAAACATTTAAAGAAAATTCTGACATTTTTAATTCCTGTTTTTATTATCATTGGGGCCGTTGGCATCAGCGCCATATTGGTTATGGCCAAGCCGGAGCCGGAGAAAAAGGACGTCGTCGAACTTGCCCGTCATATTCGCGCCGTTGTAGCGCATGAGGGGCCGGTTGCGCTTACGGTGAAAACCCAAGGGACAGTAGAAGCATGGCAGGCGATTGATCTGGTGCCGCAAGTTTCCGGTCAGGTGGTATATGTATCAGAACGGTTTGTTGCGGGCGGGATTTTTAAAAAAGGTGAAGTGATCCTGCGTCTGGATTCCCGCGATTATCAATATGCGGTAACATCCGCGCAGGCGCGGGTGACGGAAAGCCGTCAGTTTCTGGTTCGGGAACGCGCCGAAGCCGACCTTGCACGAACAGAATGGGCGCAGCTTGGTCATGGCGAAGCCTCTGACCTGACCCTGCGCAAGCCACAGCTTGCGGATGCGGAAGCCAAACTGGGGGCCGCAGAGGCGAATTTAAATGTGGCGAGGCTCGCGCTGGAGCGCACGGAAATACGCGCCCCTTTCAATGGACTGCTGTCCTCAAAAAATGTTGACCTTGGCCAATATTTAAATAACGGCACCACTGTGGGTAAATTATATTCAATTGATGTGGTAGAGGTGCGTCTGCCTATGTCAAATAAGGATTTGGCACAATTTGATATTGCTGGTTTGCAAAGGGGAGAAACGCAGCTTGATGTTACTCTGAAAGGCCGCTTTGCGGATCAGGAAAGCCACTGGAAGGGCAAAATCATTCGCGCTGAAGGGCTGGTCGATACCAAAACCCGTATTATGTATGTGGTGGCCCGGCTCAGCGGGGATGAATTATTATCTGTGAATGGAAAATATCCGATCACCATTGGGCAATTTGTTGCCGCAGAAGTTGAAGGCCGCCGTTATGACGCTGTCTTTCAACTGCCGCGCGCCGTATTGCGTCAGGGCAATCAGGTTCTTGTGGTTGATAAAGATAATAAATTGCGCAGCAGGATGGTCAAAGTTGTTGAGGCGAACAGAGAGTTTGTCGTAATCTCCGAGGGGCTGGAGGACGGTGATATCGTTTGCAAATCCCAGCTTGGCGTTAATGTTGATGGCCTTTTGGTTCAATTTGACCTTGGGGAAGGGGATCAGACATGAGCGGTATTATGAAGTGGTTTATCCATAACCCTATAGCGGCAAATCTGATGATGTTTCTTCTTATTATTGGCGGGTTGGTTGGCCTTCAAAAGGTCAGCAAAGAGAGCTTTCCCAGTGTTCGTCCTAATCAGATTGAAGTCTCTGTCGCATATTTGGGGGCCGGCCCTGAAGAGGTGGAAGAGCGCATTGTCATCCGTATTGAGGAAGCCGTATATGATCTGGAAGGCGTTAAACGCGTGCGATCTACTGCCCGGGAGGGCATTGGCTTTGTCACTATCGAAGCGGTAGATGATTATGATATGCAAAGATTGCTCAATGATGTGAAGTCCCGCGTGGATTCCATCAATACTTTCCCCAGACTTTCCGAACGCCCTAATATCAGTCAGCCAATTTTCAATAATTCTGTCATGCGGATAGCGCTTGCCGCCGACTTGCCCGAA
>JAJRQU010000145.1 GCA_024280095.1 Alphaproteobacteria bacterium
GCCATTCATCATGCGCAGGCCGCTGAAATCAACATTGCGGCGGCCTCGAATTTTGCCGGGCCGATAAAGATGATCATTGCGGATTTTGAGCGGAAAACGGGTCATCGGGCCAACCTGACCCTTGGCGCATCAGGGCGTTTTTATGCCCAGATCAATCACGGCGCGCCCTTTCAGATATTTTTATCAGCAGACAGACTCAAACCCGCAGCATTAGAGGCCAGCGGCATGGGCCTCAGCCGTTTCACTTACGCCATTGGCCGGCTTGCCCTATGGTCTGCCCAAGATAACCTCATTCAGGGCAATAGCGAAATCCTTAAAGAGGGCACCTTCCGTAAAATCGCGCTCGCCAGTCCCAAACTTGCGCCTTACGGCAAGGCGGCCATTGATGTTTTGCGCGCTCTTGGTCTGAAGGAAGCCTTATCCCCTAAATTTGTGCGCGGCGAAAATATTGCCCAGACCTATCAATTCGTGGCCACAGGCAATGCGGATTTAGGTTTCGTTTCGGTATCGCAAATAATGGAAAAGGGCATATTGCGGGCGGGCTCTGTATGGATGATACCTCAGGAATTGCACAGCCCCATCCAGCAGGATGCCATCCTTCTGAAATCAGCAATGAATAATCAGGCCGCCATTGCCTTTATGCATTATTTAAAATCCGGCCAAGCCCGGGACATCATACGTAATTTTGGCTATCTCCTGCCAGCAGAGGAGGAGTGACCATGGGATTTTCTGACGCCGACCTTGCCGCGCTCTGGCTGACATTTCGCATTGCCAGCATCACCACCATTCTATTGCTGATCATTGGCACGCCCATTGCCTTATGGCTGGCCCGGACAAATTCCCGCTGGAAGGGGCCGATTGGCGCAATCGTGGCCTTGCCTCTGGTATTGCCGCCAACGGTTATCGGCTTTTATCTTTTGATGGCCATGGGGCCAAACGGGCCCATTGGTCAAGTGACGACGGCCCTTGGCCTTGGCACCTTGACCTTTACTTTTTGGGGGCTTGTCATTGCCTCGGTGCTTTATTCCATGCCCTTTGTGGTTCAGCCCATTCAAAATGCCATAGAAGCCTTGGGCGAGCGACCATCGGAAGTCGCCGCGACCCTGCGCGCGGGCCCTTGGGACAGTTTTTTTACAGTCACCCTGCCTTTGGCGCGGCCCGGTTTCATCACAGCGGCTATTTTGGGATTTGCCCATACGGTGGGGGAATTTGGTGTTGTGCTTATGATCGGCGGTAATATCCCCGGCGTCACCCGCGTTATATCCGTACAAATCTATGACCATGTGGAAACCATGGAATATAGTCAGGCCCATTGGTTATCAGGCACAATGGTCATTTTTTCTTTTGTGGTTTTGACAATTGTTTACACATTTAACCGAGGCAGAAAAAAATCGGGGGCAGGCTATGGCCTTTAACGTCCGCCTGAATATGTCATATTCTGAATTCACGCTGGATGTGGACCTCCTGATTCCCGCCAAGGGTGTTACCGCCATTTTTGGCCCCTCGGGTTCTGGTAAAACAACACTGCTCAGGGCCATCGCCGGGCTTCATCCGAAAGAAATCTATAAAAACGGACGCGGCCATATCCAGTTTGGCGATCAAATCTGGCAATCTGATACGGACTTTCTGCCCACCTATAAAAGGCCTATTGGATATGTGTTTCAAGAATCAAGTCTGTTTGAACATCTGAGCATACAGCAGAATCTCGACTATGGCCAAAAGCGCATTAAAAACCCCCTGAAACCCCATGAGCGGGATCATATCATTGACCTGCTGGGCATTTCCCATCTTTTAACGCGCCCCGCCGATAAATTATCCGGCGGAGAACGCCAGAGGGTGGCCATTGCCCGCGCCCTGTTGCTGCGGCCAGAGTTGCTGTTGATGGATGAGCCAATGGCCTCATTGGATTTTGCCCGAAAGAGCGAAATTTTACGGTTTCTGGAACGGTTAAAAACTGAACTAAAAATTCCGCTGTTGTATATCAGTCACAATGCGGCGGAAGTCACGCGCCTTGCCGATCATCTGATTATTCTGGATCAGGGGAAAGTTCAACAGCAAGGCCCCATCCAAGAGGTTCTGGCCAGTCACAAAATTCTCAACAGCATGAGTGATGAGCCTTTCACGCTTTTGTTTGGTACGGTCATGACCGCCCGCACCGAACATAATCTGACCGAGGTTGATCTGGGGGATGCCCTGATCCGCATGCCTCATCATGAGGTGAAAAAACAGGCGGAAATTCGTCTCCATCTCTATGCCAAAGATGTGAGCATCACCCTGTCCCGCCCTGAACAAACCAGCGTTTTGAATATCTTTGACTGTCAGATAGACACCATCGAGCCGCCGACGGAAAATGGTCAATGCCTGATCCATCTTTGCCTGAAAAATACCCGAATTCAGGCCCGGGTGTCGGCCTATTCCTGCGCCGAACTTGATTTACGCCCCGGCCAGAAGGTTTTCGCCCAGATCAAAGCTGTCTCTATTGTGCAATGATTTCTAAAATATTCTGCGTTTCTCAATTCAGGAGAATCAATTCAATAAAATCAGAGCAACCAATCCAAATATCAGCAGGGCCATGATAATATTCACCACACGCCCGTGGGATGCCTCCCCAAGCCAGCGATTTAACGTGTGGCCCAGCAGCATCCATGTGATACTGCACGGCAGGCCCACAAGAATGAATGTCACCACAATGATGATCGTCCGATGATAAATATCATCCGCAATCCCCACATATAATCCGGCACTGGACAGGGCCATGATCAAGGCTTTTGGGTTAACAATCTGAAAAAGCGCGGCTTCATAAAGATAGAACGGCCGGCTGGCTTTTTTCACCGTCACCTTACCTTGCGTCACATGCTGCCTGAAGGCCTCTTTTAAAAATCTGGCCCCAAGCCAGAAAAGCCATAATGACCCCGCAAATTTTACCACCAGCCGGGCCTCTGGCAGGATTTTCAGCAATTCCCCAAGCCCAAGTACGGCCGCTGCCATCAATATGGAAAAACCCACCTGAATACCCACCATATGGGGCAAAGTACGGCGCACACCAAAAAGCATGACCGAAGACATGAGCATCAGGTTATTCGGCCCCGGCGTTATAGCCGAGACAAAAGCAAAGGTTATCAAGCCGAAAAGTAATGTTTCATTCATGGATATTGCCACAAGTTTGAACAGCAGATTTAAACAACGGATTTGAACAATAGGTCTGACATTGCGCTAAGTCTATGTTAATATTCCGTTATAGCACAGGATATTTTTGTATCTGTTGACAGGCCAGAAAGAAACACATAATGCAAAAGTTTGATGTCATCATTATCGGGGCCGGAATTGCCGGACTATCCGCCGCCTATGAAATAAGC
>JAJRQU010000146.1 GCA_024280095.1 Alphaproteobacteria bacterium
ACCTGCGATATTGACCATAAGGATACCCAGAACCGCAATCCCCCGGATAATATCAAGTGAAACCAGCCTTTCGCGGGGTAAAATATTTTTTTCAGTTGTTTTCATATTTATTGACCTTATTCTCAGTTTATGGGTGAATATTATGTCAAAAGTGAGACATGTAATACTGAAATATTGGTATATTCTGAATAATAATTAATGGATAAATATAATGATACTTAATACAATTGGCTTGTTGAACAGGCGTTATTTTATGCGCTCGCTCACAGGATTGTTTTTTGGTTTATGGGTCTTGTCCATCCCCGCAGGGGCGCAGGGAACAGACATTGTTGATGCAAAGCCTGCGTTATGGACTGTGCAGAAGGGCGATAATACAACATATTTTCTTGGATCATTTCATCTTTTGCCAAAAAATTATAAATGGTATGGCGGCATCATTCAAAGCAGCTTTGAAAGTGCGGATGAATTGGTGATGGAAACCGAATTAACGCCCGAGGCCACGGCAGAAATTCAGGGCCTGCTGATTAAAAATGGTTTTTTTGCCGGCGAGGATAACTTAAAGAATCATCTGGATGCCGATCGTTACGCAAAGATGCTGAGCTATGCCAAGAAACTTATGGGACAGGAAGAAGCCGCTGCGCAGAAGATGAAACCGTGGTTCATGGCTATGAATCTGTCGATCCTGACCATCATGTCAAATGGTATGGACCCTAATTCCGGCGTGGATAAATATCTGGAGGGCTTGTCCAAACAGCGCAATATGTCCCTGACCGGCCTTGAAACGGCGACCGATCAGATGATGGCGCTCATTGACCATCCCCTTGATGTGCAGGCCGCCATGTTGAGCGAGACATTGGATCAACTGGATGATTTTCAGGCGGTAATGAACGGTTATCTTGAGGCATGGGCGTCTGGGGATAGTGACAAAATCAGTAAAACCATGGTCAATGATATGAAGAAATATCAAGGTATATATGAGGCTTTGCTGGTTCATCGTAATGCCAATTGGATCCCCGCCCTAGAGGGTCATATCAACAGCGAAAAGACAGTCTTTGTCGTGGTTGGGGCGGCTCATCTTGCCGGCCCGGATAGTGTTTTGAAGATGCTTGAGGACAGGGGCTATAAAGTGGATAAAATCCAGTGAAATAACATATCCGTTTTTGATCAATGAAGGCAGGGACTGAAAAACCCGCCGGACGTGTCGGTCACTGACGGGTTTTTGCTCTGGTAACGTAGGTAGATTCAGCTGTTATCGTCCACCGTACCATGATGTGCTTACCTTTGGGGGCACAATATGTGATACAGTATACAGCAAAAAAGCCCAAAAATCAACGCGGCGTATGGGCGTTAAACTTAATGAGCTTTTTATAAAGATTCTAATTTAAAACAGGATCGACTCGAAACTATTTCACAAAGTTATTTTGAAGTAAGCACCATGGTGATCTGCCGGCCTTCCATTTTGGCGGCTTGTTCTACCTTGGCCGTTTCCTTAAAGTCTGCCTCGACCCGCCGTAACAGATTCATGCCCAATTCCTGATGGGCCATTTCGCGGCCTCGGAACCTTAGGGTGATTTTTACTTTATCGCCGGCGGTCAGGAATTTATCAACAGCGCGCATTTTCACATCATAATCATGTTTTTCAATGCCGGGACGCAGTTTGATTTCCTTGATTTCGACCGTTTTTTGTTTCTTTTTGGCGAGGCTGGCTTTTTTCTGGGCCGCATAGCGAAACCGGCCATAGTCCAGAATTTTACATACGGGCGGCACCACATTGGGGGAAATTTCTACGAGGTCGAGCCCGGCTGCCTTGGCCATAGTCAGGCCTTTTTCGACTTTGACAGCACCGTGGTTTTCACCCGTATCATCAATTAATCTGATTTCAGCTGCGGTTATATCTTCATTTACCCGTAATCCTTTTTTGGATGGCGGGCCCTGCATTGGTCTTTTAACTATTTAAATTTCCTCCTGCGGGAGCCAAAGAGTGGCATAATGCCCGCTGTGTTGTTAATGTTGGCGTAGTTTATTATATTTTATATCTTATTACTGAAAAATGAAAAAAATGCAATCATTCAATAATGATCTATCAGAGATTCCGGAAAAATTCCGGCCAATTTATTGATCTGGAGCAAGGGCTTCATTTTTTAAATTATTAATGGCGATTGTCAAATCAATGGTTTCCTGCTGTTTTGAGCCTAGCCGCCGGATGGTGACGGTATTTTCTTCTGCTTCCCGCTTGCCGACCACAAAGATGGCCGGAGTCTTGGCGTGGGAATGTTCCCGGATTTTATAATTGATCTTTTCACTGCGCAGGTCTATTTCAGCGCGAAGCCCTGCGGCCTTTAACTGTTCATATACGGCGCGAACATGATCATCCTGATCAGAGGTAATGCCTGTAACCACGACCTGAACCGGTGCCAGCCACATGGGAAAACGCCCCGCATGCTCTTCAATTAAAATCCCGATGAATCGTTCGAAAGAGCCTAGAATGGCCCGGTGGAGCATGACGGGGTGATGTTTATCATTGTCGGATCCCACATATTGGGCATTCAGCCTTTCGGGCGTACCGAAATCAACCTGCAGGGTGCCGCATTGCCAGTCCCGGCCAATGGCATCGGTCAGTATAAATTCCAGCTTCGGGCCATAAAAAGCCCCTTCGCCGGGATTCATACTATAGGCTAGCCCCGTGCTGTCGATGGCCTCGCGCAGGGAATTTTCCGCTTCGTCCCATGTGGCATCGTCGCCGGCACGTATTTCAGGCCGGTCAGAGAATTTCACTTTTACATCCTCAAAACCAAAGTCCTTATATATTTCCAGCAGCATCTTGCAGAAGATTTCCGTTTCAGAGGTGATCTGGTCTTTGGTGCAGAAAATATGGGCGTCATCCTGAACAAAGCTGCGCACCCGCATCAGGCCGTGGAGCGCGCCTGATGGCTCATACCGGTGGCAGGAGCCAAATTCTGCAAGCCGCAGAGGCAGATCGCGGTAGCTGACGATTCCCTGATTGAAAACCTGTACATGACAGGGGCAGTTCATGGGCTTGAAGGCCAATGCGCGTCCATCGGCCTCGGTCGTATACATATGTTCCTGAAATTTTTCCCAATGGCCTGACTTTTCCCATAATGACCGGTCGACCAGTTGCGGTGTCTTGATTTCCTGATAGCCATATTGCTGTTGCTTGCGGCGGATATAGGCCTCCACCTGCAGATAGATGGTCCAGCCATTGGGATGCCAGAAAGGCATGCCGGCGGCCTCTTCCTGAAAATGAAACAGCTTCATTTCCTTGCCCAATTTCCGGTGGTCACGTTTTTCGGCTTCTTCCAGCCTGTGCAGATAGGCTTTCAACTCTTTCTTTGTCCGCCATGCCGTGCCGTAAATACGTTGCAGCATTTCATTATTGCTGTCCCCGCGCCAATAGGCCCCGGCCACTTTCATCAGCTTGAAAGCCGCTTTGTCAAGTTTGCCGGTGCTGGGCAGATGCGGGCCTCGGCACAGATCAATGAAGTCGCCTTGTTTATACAGGGTGATGGCCTGGCCCTCGGGGATGGCGGCAATCAATTCGGCTTTATAGTCTTCGCCCATATCGCGGAAGAATGCGACGGCCTCATCCCGATCCATTTCGGTGCGGATAATCTCTTCATCGCGCTCAATGATCTCCACCATACGTTTCTCAATGATCACAAGGTCATCTGTGGTGAAAGGTGTTTTGCGGGCAAAATCGTAATAAAAGCCATTGTCGATAGAGGGGCCGATGGTAACCTGAGTGTCAGGGTATAATTCCTTCACCGCTTCGGCCAGAATATGCGCCGCATCATGACGCAGAATTTCAAGGGCCGCTTCGTCCCGGATGGTGATGATGGCGACATGGGCATCTTGGGTGATTTCGCGGGCGAGGTCCCATTGTTCGCCATTGACCACAATCGCAATCGCCGCCTTGGCCAACCCCGGCCCAATATCAGCGGCGAGCATACCGCCGGTCACCGGCCCATCAAAGTTACGAACACTACCGTCTGGCAGGGTTAAGGCAATATTTCCACTTTTACTCATTTGATCGCTCATATTTCTGATTTAATTTCCTGCGTGACATTATAAGGAAATCCCCGAGTGTCAAGTAGCAGTTGCGTTTTAAAGCCATAAACTTATAAATATACTTGGATAATATGTCGAGAAGGAAAGCTTATGGATTACATCACGCATAAAGACCGTAAATTGGCTTACAAAAAACTGGATGGAAAAGGGCCAACGGTGGTTTTCTTTCCGGGGTTTATGTCTGATATGGAAGGCTCAAAAGCCTTGGCTTTGGACGCATTCTGCAAGGCGCGCGGGCAGGCCTATGTGCGGTTTGATTATTCGGGGCACGGACAATCCGGCGGGGATTTCAAGGAGGGCACCATCGGGGCATGGGCCGAAGATGCGGCGGCGATTATAGATCAAGTGACTATTAAAAATTTTGGGGGAGATCTGGTGCTCGTCGGATCAAGCATGGGCGGATGGATCGGTCTTTTATCTGCGCTCAAACGAAAAGAACGGGTGAAGGCTTTTGTTGGCTTGGCGGCGGCTCCCGATTTTACCAAGGAATTATGCTGGGATAAATATTCTGATGAGGTCAAGGCGACATTGGAGAGGGACGGCATTTATTATGAGGCCTGCGATTACGGCGATGATCCCTATCCCATGACCATGACATTGCTTAATGAAGGCAATGATCATCTGTTGCTGGATAAAGAAATTGATCTTGACTGCCCGGTGCGCCTGATACAGGGTATGAAAGACCCTGACGTGCCGCCCGTGACGGCGCAGCGAATCTCCGACAAGCTCAAATCCGAAGATGTGGTGATCACTTATGTGAAAAATGGCGACCACCGTTTGTCCACCGATGCCGATTTAAAACGGCTGTGTCAGCTGGTGAAGGAAGTTTCCGGAGACTTAACCGAGGATTTAACATGAAACACAGGCTCATTGATGTCAGCCATGTGGTTGAGCATGGCATGATCACTTATAAAGGCCTGCCCGCGCCGATTATCTGTGATTATCTCAGCCGGGAAGCTTCGGAGCAGATTTACGAAGACGGTACCTCATTTCATATTGGCCGTATTGACATGGTGGCCAATACGGGGACTTACCTGGATGCGCCCTTCCATCGTTTTAAGGCGGGCAAAGATCTGTCGGAACTTGATCTTTCCAGTCTGGCCAATCTGGACGGGCTGGTGGTAAATGTTGGCCCGGATGTGAAGGAAATCACGCCGCAGCATTTTTCCGGTATGGATGTGCCCGGTTTGGATATGAAAGGAAAGGCGGTTCTGATCCGCACCGACTGGTCCGGTCATTGGGGACGTGATCAGTATTTTGAAGATTACCCCTATTTAAATCTGGCCGCCGCAGAATATCTGCGGGATCAGGGGGCGGTTCTTGTGGGGATTGATTCCCATAATATTGATGATACAAGGGGCCCTTCCCGGCCGGTGCATTCAACGTTGCTGGGGGCGGATATTCCTATTGTTGAGCATATGACACACCTGCGGGATTTGCCGGAAACAGGGTTTAAATTTTTTGCGGTTCCGGTAAAGGTCAAGGGCATGGGCACTTTTCCGGTACGGGCTTTCGGCCTTATAAATCTCTTATAAGTCTCTGGTCAATGCTGAAAATCCTTGTTTATAAGTGGGATATTGTAATGTGATCCCCAGTTCCTGTTTGAGGCGGTCATTCCGGACGCGTTTGTTTTCTGAATAGAATATTTTCATCATAGGCGACATTTCAGCCTCTGCGTAATCAAGGGGCGGCAGAGGGGGGCGGCCCAGCAGATCACAGATATAGTCAATAACTTCAGAACTCTCTGCGGGCATATCATCCACCACATTATAGGTTCTGCCTGGATTGGGCGCATTCATGGAGGCAGATAAGACCTGCGCAATATCGGCCACATGAATGCGCGAGAAATATTGTCCGGGTTTAATGATCTTCTTGACCCGTCCGGCGAGCAGGTTGGGCAGTGGACCTTTATCAGGCCCATAAATGCTGCCGAGCCGGAAGATATGTACAGGGATTTGATGGTCATGAAGCATTTGGAGCCAAGATTGCTCAGCCGCCAGTCTTTGGCGTCCTTTGGCTGATGCGGGGGCCGGGGGGCTGTCATCACCCACCCAATCGCCGCCGCGATCACCATATATGCCCGTGGTGGATAACAGCCCGAGCCATTTAAGGTTTTTGAGCTTTGAAATTTCCGCCGCATGATGGCGCAGGACAGGGTCACCAGTATTTTCCTGCGGGGCGATGGAGATGAGCATATGGCTCACATCGGATAATTTTTCTACGGCGTGGGTCATTGGGCGGTTACCATCAAAAATATGGGATGTGATATGAGCTTCAGGATATTCTGCCGCCGCGCGTTTCGTACCGGCGAATTGCCAGCCCGTATCTTGGTCTCTCAAATGGTTGATGAAATGGTTTGCACTATAGCCTAATCCAAAACAGAATAATTTATTGGGCATTATGTCTCTCATTCCGTGGGTGCCGATATAATAATTTGATCTTGTTAAGTTTTAAGGCCATATTCCTGAAAATGAAATATATATTATCTTTGATTGCCATAATTACCTTTCTCATATCCACAGCCTTTGCCATGGAAAATGAGTCTCAAAAATATCAGAGATGTATGTCGCTCGCGCAAAGCCCTGAGCCGCAAAAGCAGGCCGAAGCTGTGCAATATGCCGAAGATTGGATTTTTGGCGGCAGGGCAGGTTTTGCGGGCGGGGTTCCGGCGGGCCATTGTAAGGCACTTGCTTTGCTGGGGTTAGGCAAGCCTGAGGCTGCGGCCCAACTGCTGGAAAAATTGGTAGAAGACCTGACCATTGGCGCAAAATCTGATGGCGCAAAATCTGATTTTCGCAGGCAGCAAAAAAATGATCAGCTCACTTTGGAGTTATATATACAGGCGGCATTGGCTTGGAAGGCGGCAAAAGATTATGATAAATCTTATCTGGCCTATAGTTCTGCGCTTTCTTCTATTAAGCAGGGTTCGCGATTGATGACTAACCGTGCCTTGCTTCATGCGTTATATCTGGAGCGCGGCACCCTGCAGATATTGCGCCGTCAATATAAAGCCGCGATTGAGGATATAACCCTTGCCATTGAACAGGATGAACGGGATTTCGTGGGGTTCCTGCAGCGGGCGAAAGCCTATCGTAAAAGAAAGCATTTCCTGAAAGCGCGGCTGGATTTGAGACAGGCCATGATATTGGCACCGGAACATCGGGATATTCTACTGGAGCAAGGTATATTATACCGCGCATCCGGAAATAAATCTGCGGCGCAATTGACTTGGCAGAAAATCTTAACGCTCTATCCAGAGTCTGAACATGCTGATTTAGCGCAAGAAAACCTTGATTTGCTGAAGGTGGATTGACGGGCTGCCACATTTAGGACATATTTGTTGGGCAACCTTCAGCTGCTAATAATTCGATTGGGGATTTTAATCATTTAATAGGAGACTATCCATGAATAAGTTGATGAGGACAATTCTTTCACCAAAATTACTCGTTGCCATCATTGCAGCGACATCATTTATGATTACGCCAGCGATCAGTCACGAGAAAGAACATGGCGATAAGAAAAAATCTGAAATGATGATGAAAAAAGATATGAGCAAAGCGGATAAAGAGGCTTGGAAAGCTAAAAAGAAAGCCATGAAAGAAAAATGTAAAGCCGATCCGGAAGCCTGTGTTGCGTATAAAAAAGACATGAAAATGCACAAGGGAGACATGGAAGGGCATGAACATAAAAAAAATATGAAAGGTCATATGAAAGATCATATGAAAGAAAAAGGCAAAAAAGAAATGGATGATTAATCCAAGTTATCAATTTTTATGTAAGGAGGTGCTTGCACCTCCTTTTTTTATCTGTCCCATTCTCTAAGCACATCTTGGTCCGTTTCGCTATCGCGGCGTTTCTTTTTTAAGGCGTCAAATTTATTAATTTCACATAATTGGCTAAGGGCCCAAACGGCCATGGCGCGAATGATTGGGGCGGGGTCCTCAAGATGTTTGATGATTTTGGGAATAAGCGACGTATTCTGGCTGTTTCCTGCGGCAATTAAGACGTTGCGAATAAAATAATCTCTTTTGATGCGCTTGATTGGGGAGCCAGAAAAAACCTGCCGGAATGAGGCGTCGTCTAATTCAAGAAGATCGCCAAGTTCTGGATAGATAAGTTCCGGGCGGGGCAGATAGGCGGGTTCATCCAGTTTTTTGGCAAATTTATTCCAGGGACAGACTGCCAGACAATCGTCGCAGCCATAAATGCGATTGCCCATGGGTTTTCTGAATTCTTCGGCAATATGACCCTTATATTCAATGGTGAGATACGATATACAGCGCCGCGCATCCAATTGATTTGGCGCCGGAAAGGCGTTCGTTGGGCATATGTCAAGGCATTGAGTGCAGCTGCCGCAATGATCAATTTCGGGCGGGTCGGGCGTGAGCGCAAGGGTGGTAAAAATACTGCCTAAAAAGAGCCAGGAGCCATAATCCCGGCTCACCAGATTAGTATGTTTTCCCTGCCAGCCAAGGCCGGACTTTACCGCCAAAGGCTTTTCCATAACAGGGGCCGTATCAACAAAAACTTTGACATCCGCATCAAACCGATTGTGCAAATCACGGGCCACCTGTTTTAGTTTTTTTTTGACCACATCATGATAATCTTTGCCGCGCGCATAGACTGAAATATTACCCATATTTTTTAACTTTAGCGTGCCGAGTGGATTTTGATCCGGGCCATAATTCATCGCTAACAGAATGATGCTTTTTACGTTGGGCCACAGGATACGGGGATTTGACCTTCTGTCCGTTTTTTCCCTCATCCAGTCCATATCGCCGTGATGGCCTTTATCAAGCCATTGCTGAAAATAGGCGGCATTTGGCTCTAATCCGGAAGGGTCAGTGACCCGTATCACATCAAAACCCGCCTCTTTTGCTGTTTTGATGATGTGGTTCTTTGCGGCTGTTGTATCCGGCATCGAGATTAAAAATCAAGATTTTTATAATGGGGCACAGGCGGTAGTCCGGCTATCAAATCCTTGAGAAGGGGCCGAAAAGAAGGCCTTGACTTAATGCGGGCATACCAGTCTTTCGCGCCTAAAAAATCTTCCCATGGGACATCACCCAGATAATCTATGCAAGACAGATGGCTTGCTGCCGTAATATCTGCGTAGGAGATATCATCGCCGCCGAGCCAATTGCGCCGTTCGGCCAGATATTCAATATATTTTAAATGTTGCTTTAGGTTGATACTCGCGCACCGGATATTACTGGCCTCGGGTACGCCGAGCTTCAGAAAGCGTTTCATGATCTTTTCAGTAATGAGCAGCGAAGTGACCTCTTCATTGAATTTCACATCAAACCAATCAATCAGACGGCGTATTTCCGCCCGCGCGGGGGCGGTTTTCCCAAGCAACGGATTATCGCTATTGGTTTCTTCCAGATATTCACGAATGGCATAACTTCCGCTTAGGGTCAGGCCATCCTCCATGATCATGACCGGCACAGTCCCCGCCGGATTAAGCGCTAAAAATTCGTGCTGCCGCATCCAGGGAAGTTCAAGCACCAGTTCAAATTCAACCTTCTTTTCCATCAGTGCCATACGGATGGCTCTGGAAAAAGGGGAAAACCAATAATGATATAATTTATTCATGAATTGATTCTACAGAAAGCCACTGGAAATGTCTTAGAAAAAATAACATCTAATGATTATTTATATCCTTAAAAAATAAATGATTTAATACTTGAACAATTGTTTAAATATTAGTACAAAGAGTTATGGAACATTTACATGAAGATGATGCCACCGAACTGGCGGAGATATTTCATCTGCTGGGTGATGCTAGCAGGTTACGGATCGTTTATGCCTGTCTGGAGGCGCCGATAAGCTCTGGCGTCCTAGCTGAGGGCTTAGGGCTTAGTCCTTCGCTCGTAAGTCATCATTTGCGCCTGTTGAAGGCGGCTCGTATCTTAACCGGTGATCGGCGGGGCCGGCAGATTTTTTATTCAGCGGTGGATGACCATATACGGGACATGGTGCGGGATATGGTTGTTCATATTAAAGAAGACCACGAAGAGGATACGGTTTAATGTCAGGATGTTGTGACCACGATGATATTGATCAAGAGGCGCTTGAGGTAAAATCCTTCCGCCGGGTGTTGTGGATCGTTATGATCATCAACGGCGTTATGTTTTTTGCGGAATTCAGCGGAGCTTTTTTCGCCGGTTCCGTGGCGTTACAGGCTGATGCGCTGGATTTTCTGGGTGATACGGTGACCTATGCCATAACGCTGCTCGCTTTGGGCTATCCTCTGGCGATCAGGGCCAGGGCCGCCATGTTCAAGGGGATCAGCCTTGGCCTGCTCGGGCTGTGGGTATTTGGTCAGATGATTTACTATTTTATCAGTGGCCAGATACCGTCTTATCAAATTATGGGCATGATGGGGGTTATTGCTTTTATGGCTAATCTGGTCAGTGCGATACTGCTTTACCGTTACCGGGTGGGGGACAGCAATATGCAGTCTGTCTGGCTGTGTTCGCGCAATGATGCCATTGGTAACCTTGCCATTATTATTGCTGCATCCGGGGTATTTGTAACCGGAACTGGTTGGCCGGACTTTGTCGTTGCCGCCATCATAGCCTCGCTAGCCATAACGGCAAGTTATCGTATTATCAAACTGGCGGCTATTGAGATAAGGGCCGCGTGATTATATTAGGGACGCATCAGATGCGCCAATATTATATCAAGGACGCATCAGATGCGCCATTTTATATTAAGGACGCATCAGATGCGCCATTTTATATTAAGGACGCATCAGATGCGCCCGGCAGATCTTCTTCCAGAATGGCGATATTCAGCGCGTAGGATACTTCGCCCTCATCCTCGTCCCGATAGACCACGCCGATAAATTCATCATTAAAATGTAACTCCATGCTGCCATCTTTCTGATTGCCGGGTTCTAACGTAAATTTTTCGGTCTCGAATTTGTCATTCAGATACTTGCGCAGGCGCATAATTTCGGTTCTGTTCATTCTGTTTCCTCGAAGTGTCTTTCTAGCTTGGCTAGGTAGGGTTTGACGGTATCTATATCAGCCTTATCGT
>JAJRQU010000147.1 GCA_024280095.1 Alphaproteobacteria bacterium
AATCAACTCAGGTTTCGCCAGCGCAGCAGTCGCTTTTAAAAAGGCCTGCTGCTGCTCATCGGATAAACCTCTGAATAATTCCAGCAATATCTTTTCTCTTTCATTCTGCGCCAGAACCCCATCATCCAATATCTCAATAGGATGACAATCAAACACTTTCGACAGTCGCTCCAACCAATCCACATTCAGGCGGCGGCGTCCTGTTTCGAGTTGGCTGATCTGTTGATTACTGGAGCCCACCAACTCTGCCAATTCTTGCAAAGTAAGACCCTTGGCCCGCCTAAGCTCTTTAATTCGATTTTTCATTATATTAATTTCAAGCAAATCGGCCTTCAGGTAAACAAACAAATAGTGAGATTTTTATACATTGAATATGATAACATTTGCTTTATTTACCTTATATTTAAGCTAAATAATAGATTCATATTGACTTTTATCCCTCTATTTGTTTGATTATATCTCCTGCAGTTTCTTTGATATCTCAATCAGGAGGCTAAACAGACATGACTGATGCTACAAAAACAGGTCCTAATGATCCACCAGGTAGCGGCGACAAGACCCCTGCCGCTATCTATGTCCGCATGTCTACAGAGCATCAGAAATATTCCACAGAAAACCAGGCCGATGCTATTCGCGCCTATGCCACCTGTCATAATATGGAAATTGTCGAGACATTCTCAGATGCGGGTAAAAGCGGACTTAATATACAAGGCCGTGATGGACTTAAAAACCTGATCAATTGCGTTGAAAATGGGGAAGCAAATTTCAAAGTTATTCTTGTTTACGACATTAGCCGCTGGGGCCGCTTTCAGGATGCCGATGAAAGTGCCTATTATGAATATATCTGCAAACGTGCCGGTATATTGGTTCACTATTGCGCAGAACAATTCGACAATGATGGCAGCCCGGTATCCACCATCGTAAAAAGCGTTAAACGTGCCATGGCTGGTGAATATAGCCGGGAACTCTCGGCAAAGGTCTTTGCTGGTCAATGTCGGTTAATCGAGCTGGGATACCGCCAAGGTGGGCCAGCCGGATATGGCTTGCGCAGAATGCTAATTGATGAATCCGGTAAGCAGAAAGGAACTTTAACACGTGGTCAGCATAAAAGTTTTCAAACAGATCGTGTGATCCTGGTGCCCGGCCCCGAGGAAGAGCGTGCTGTAGTCTTGCGTATATACCGTCTTTTTGTTGAAGGTGGAAAATACTATAGCGAAATTGCCAAAATCCTCAACGATGAAAGGAACAAGACAGACCTCGACCGGAACTGGACCAGTAGTACCATCCATCAGATTCTCAGTAATGAAAAATATATCGGCAATAATATTTTTAATCGCACGTCCTGCAAATTAAAGAAGCGCCAAGTCAATAACGATCCTTCCCAGTGGATTCGAGCCATAGGCGTCTTTGAGCCCATTGTACCCATTTCACTTTTTGAGGCGTCTCAAACAATCATACAGGAGCGTACACATAAATTATCCGATGAAGAAATGCTGGACCAGCTGTCCATACTGTATGAAAAATATGGTTATCTGTCAGGTATCATCATTGATGAAAGCGGCCATACGCCGCTAAGCAGCGCCTATCGCAGCCGCTTTGGCAGTCTTTTACGCGTCTATCAGATGGTTGGATTTCAACCAGATCGAGATTATCGTTATATTGAAATCAATAGATATCTACGCAAACTTCACACCATAATTATTGATGATGTGATCGGGAAAATTATAGATTTAGGGGCGATTGCCATAAAAGACTGCCACACTGACATTGTCACTATCAATGATGAATTTACCGCTTCCATCGTCATTGCCCGACATATGACGACGAGCGCCGGTTCTTCTCGCTGGAAAATACGTTTTGATACCGGACTCCGGCCAGACATCACAATTGCCATTCGGATGAAACCTGATAACAAAGAAACGCTCGATTACTACCTTCTGCCCCATCTGGATTTTAGCAAATCCACAATACGGCTTGCTGAAGAAAATGGCGCCATTCTAGACACCTACCGCTTCTATACTCTGGAGTATTTATTTTATTTGAGCGAACGTGTCCCCTTAAAGGATATCGCGTAATGAGCAATGATAAAATTCAACAAATTCCCATTAATCGCATTCGCATCCTGAACCCGCGCAAACGTAATGCACAAAAATTTCGGGATATGGTTGATAGCATTTCACTTGTTGGCCTGAAGCGCCCTATCACTGTTACCGCAACCAACAGCACAAATGACTCTTACCTTTATGATCTCGTATGTGGTCAGGGTCGGCTTGAGGCTTTTGAACTTTTAGAACAAACAAAAATACCGGCAATAATTATCGATGCCAGCACAGAAGATTGCTTCCTGATGAGCCTCATTGAGAATTTGGCCCGCAGACATCACAGCTCACTTGAATTAATGCGGGACATCGGCACTCTTTCAGATCGAGGATACTCTCTCAAGGAAATTGCCACAAAAACCGGCCTCACACGGGAATATGTTAAAAATATTTTACATTTGATCCGCCACGGTGAAGAACGCCTGCTAGCTGCTGTCGAACGAAACCATATCCCGGTCAATGTTGCGGTAGAAATTGCCATGTCCAACGACGATCAAATTCAACAGGCCCTAACCGATGCCTATGAGCGTAATGAGTTGCGGGGCAAAAAACTACAAAAGGCGCGACGAATTATCGAACAGCGCCGCAGGCGGGGCAAAGCCATGGCCAAGCCAAGAAATACGGCTTCTGGCCGCAAGATAACCGCCCACGCCATGGTTCGCGCCTATAAACAGGAAACCGAACGCCAGCGCGCCATGATCTTGAAATCAGACGCCACAGAACGACGGCTTCTCTTTATAATTTCAGCCCTCAAAGAACTCTTCAATGATGAGAATTTTATTACTCTTTTGCGAGCCGAAGGTCTTGAAACGGTACCCAGACAAATCGTTGACCTCATCCATAACAGAAAGCAACCTGCATGAAAAACGCCATTAGTTTGGGATTTAAGACAGAACAGCTACAAATCCCCATCATCAATATTTTCCCCATAAAGCTTATTCCAAAGTCCATCAGAATCAGCATGAAATATAGGCAGATCTCAGTATCAATCAAAGAAGTGGGGCTTGTTGAACCTTTAGTTGTCTATCCACAGAAAGACACACCGGGGAATTATATGTTACTTGATGGCCACCTAAGGCTGGAGGTTCTGAAAACAGATGGAGAGGATTACGCTCCCTGCATGATAGCCAAAGATGATGAATCCTTTACCTACAATAAGCGCATCAGCCGACTTGCCACCATCCAGGAACATTATATGATTCTGAAAGCAATCAAAAAAGGTGTGCCAGAACAAAGAATTGCCAAGGCTCTGGGCGTCAATATATCCCGTATTCGGCAAAAACGTAATCTACTCAATGGCATATGCGACGAGGCTGTCGACATACTGAAGGACCGTCATTTTCCCGGTGGTACAATTTATGTAATCCGCAAAATGAAACCAATCCGACAGGTGGAAATCGCAGAGCTCATGATTGCCGCTAATAACTTCTCAATTTCCTACGCTAAAGTATCCGTGTTGATCAAGCATTAATTTTGGACCATTTTCTATTATCTCTCAAGAGGGCATTTGCGATTGTTATAAGCTTTCGCATGATGGCTGTAATGGCTACTTTGAATGGCTTTCCGTTGGTGATAAATTTTTCATGC
>JAJRQU010000148.1 GCA_024280095.1 Alphaproteobacteria bacterium
AGAGTTATGTGAAGGGCGATGAAGAACCCGCGCTGATATTTCAAACAATTGGCGATATGTTTGATCAGGCTGCTGTAAAATACGCTGGCCGGGAAGCCCTTGTGGTATGTGATCAGGATATCCGCTGGACCTATGCCCGGCTTGCGGAGAAAATAGAGGCTTGCGCGGCAGGCCTATTGTCTTTGGGGCTTGAGCCCGGGGATCGGGTTGGCATATGGGCGCCCAATTGCGCAGAATGGGTTATCACGCAATATGCCACCGCAAAAGCGGGCCTTATTCAAGTGAATATCAACCCGGCTTACCGCCTGTCTGAACTGGAATATGCCCTGAATAAAGTGGAATGCAAGGCGTTGATCACGGCAGAGAGCTTCAAGACCAGTGCCTATATCGCGATGCTGGAAAAATTGGCCCCGGAACTGGCCGGATCAGCGCCGGGGCAATTAATGTCAGAAAAGCTGCCTTTTCTAAAAACCCTGATCCGGCTTGGCAGCGATAAAACAGCCGGCTTTTATAATTTTGATGAGATTATGTCACGCGCGGGGGAGGATTCATACGCCAAGCTTAAAATAATACAAGCCGCCCTTAAGCCGCAAGATGCGATTAATATCCAGTTTACCAGCGGCACAACGGGCGCGCCCAAAGGGGCCACATTGACCCACCATAATATCTTGAATAATGGATATTTTGTCGGGCGGGCGATGAATTTCACGCCGCAGGATCGTTTATGTATTCCGGTGCCGCTCTATCATTGTTTTGGCATGGTGATGGGCAGTTTGACATGCGTCACCCACGGGGCTTGTATGGTTTTCCCGGGCGAAGCTTTTGATCCGGCGCAAACGCTTGCGGCCATCGAACGGGAAAAATGCACGGCCCTTCACGGGGTGCCAACAATGTTCATCGCGGAACTGGAGTTACCTGATTTTGACAGATTTGACCTTGGGACGCTAAGAACCGGCATTATGGCGGGATCATCCTGCCCGATTGAAGTGATGAAAAGAGTTATCTCTGAAATGAATATGACAGAGGTCACCATTGCGTATGGCATGACGGAAACCAGCCCGGTCAGCTTTCAAACCAGCCCCGACGATCTCCTTGAAAAACGGGTATCAACCGTTGGCCGTATTCATCCCCATGTGGAAGTTAAAATCATTGATGAGAAGGGCAATATGACGGCGCGCGGCGTCAAGGGTGAGCTATGTACAAGGGGTTATTCCGTCATGAAAGGTTATTGGGCAGATGCGGAACGCACGGCAGAAACCATTGATGAGGAAGGCTGGATGCATACAGGAGATTTGGCAACCCTGGATGAGAATGGGTACGGCAATATCGTGGGGCGGGTCAAAGACATGGTGATCCGGGGCGGCGAGAATGTCTACCCGCGCGAAGTTGAGGAATATTTCTATCGTCATCCAAAAATTCAGGATGCGCAGGTATTTGGCCTGCCCGATGAAAAATACGGCGAAGAGCTTTGTATCTGGATTTGCCTGAAACCCGGGGAGACGTCAACGGCAGAAGATATGCGTGATTTTTGTAAAAACCAGATTGCCCATTATAAAATTCCCCGCTATGTTCGTTTTGTGGATGAGTTCCCCATGACTGTTACGGGGAAAATTCAGAAATTTGTCATGCGCGATCAAATGATCAAAGAACTGGGCCTTCAGGAAATAAAGACCGCCTGAAAAACCATATGAAAAAACCATATGAGATATACCACATGATATTAATCCTTTCCTCTTAACGGCATAATTTTGGGAATTCGTCATGTCGGCCAATTTATTCGAGGCCATAGAAAGCAGAATCACCTGCAAAGATGCCCCGTTCCTTGAAACAATGGGCGGCGATAAATATTCCTATGGTGATATGCTGGTATTGTCAGCAAAATATGCAAACGCATTGATTTCTCTGGGCATTAAGACGGGTGACAGGGTTGCCGTGCAGGCAAACAAAAGCCCGGAGACGTTGTTTTTATATCTTGCCTGCCTGCGGGCGGGCGCGGTTTATTTGCCGTTAAATACGGGTTATACCATGGATGAGGTGGCGTATTTTCTGGGTGACGCGGAACCTGTTCTCGTTATTTGCCGTCCTCAGGTCAAAGATGAATTTAAGGCACTTGCGGCAAGACTGGGCGGAATGAAGGTGCAAACCATGAACGGGGCCGACGGTTTGCCCGCCCTTGCTGAAAAATCAGAGGCCAGTTTCAAAACCGTCCCCAGAAAAGCCGATGACCTTGCTGCTATATTATATACGTCCGGCACCACGGGGCGATCAAAAGGCGCGATGCTGACCCACGAAAATCTGACGTCTAATGCAAAAATTTTAAGGGATTATTGGCAATTCACTTCCGATGATATATTGCTTCATGGCTTGCCAATCTATCATACGCATGGCCTTTTTGTTGCAACAAACACTGTGCTTTTATCGGGTAGTTCTCTGTTGTTTATGACAAAGTTTGATGCGGCGGCGCTGTGCGGGTTATTACCAAGGGCCACTGTCATGATGGGCGTTCCCACCCATTATCACCGATTGTTGGCTCTAAAGGAATTCAAGGCGGATATGGCCCGGAATATGCGGCTTTTTATATCTGGTTCCGCGCCGCTTTCCTCCGAAACCCATAAAGAATTTTCGGCGCGGACGGGTCATGCCATTCTTGAACGCTACGGCATGACAGAAACCAACATGAATACATCAAACCCCTATGATGGCCCCCGCCGCGCCGGTACGGTGGGCCCGCCGCTTCCGGGTGTTGAGCTGCGCATCGCGGCATTAAAAACGGGCCGTCTGCTCCCGCAAGGAGAAATTGGCGTCATTGAAGTGCGCGGCCCGAATGTTTTCAAGGGCTATTGGCGGATGCCGGAAAAAACCGCCGCTGAATTCAGGCCGGACGGATTTTTCATCACCGGAGACCTGGGATATATAGACGATCAGGGCTATATTCATATTTCGGGCCGGGATAAAGACCTGATTATAACAGGGGGCTTGAATGTATATCCTGCAGAAATAGAAGCGGCTATTGATGCCCTGCCCCAAGTGAGCGAAAGCGCCGTCATTGGTCTGCCCCACGCGGATTATGGCGAGGGGGTGACGGCCATTGTTGCACTTAATCCGGGCAAGGTGATTGATGAGAGGGCGATCAGGGACGTTCTGGCAAAGAAACTTGCGGCCTTTAAGGTGCCAAAGCGCATCATCACGGTGGATGGCTTGCCCCGGAATGCTATGGGGAAAATTCAAAAAAAAGCGCTGCGGGAACAGTATAAAAATCTATTTAACAAGGCCTGATAATAGGGGTTGGTAAAATAGAAGACGACCTGTTTTATTACCTATATTTACTATTTCTTGTTTATTAATATGTTTTGTTTATTATCACTTGCTAAATAAAACAATTACGACTTCAGATAAGGGATAAGTTTTTGTATAATAAAGCGATAGAGGCTTTGGATCCTCAGGGATTTACGTCTGATAAGCAACGCGGTTTATTTGAGTATTGGGTAAAGATCAGGGGGGATAGGCACATGCCGAGCCGGCAGGATTTAAATCCAATGGATATACCCCATTTGTTATCAGGCATATGGATGGCCGATGTTTCTGGTGGGGAAAAACCCACGTTCAAAGTTCGGCTATTTGGCACAGACCTTGTTCAGGCCTTTGGGCTTGAAGGGACTAATTTACAATTGGACCAAATATCTTTTGCAAAAGATATTATCAGGCGTCTGACAGCTTTGATAAAAACAAAGAAAGCCTATTATTACAAGGCTAAATTTCCGATTGAATCCGAAGATTATAATTATTACACGACCTTAACCCTGCCGATGTCCAGCGATAATGAAAATGTGGACATCATCATTTCCCAGCTTCATTTTTTTAAATAACCTATCTGTACACAAGGGCAAGCAGCCCAATCCCCAGAAGAACGCGGTAAATTACAAACGGTGTCATACTGGATTTTTCAAGCCATTTCATGAGTCCCGCGATCGCCAGAAGGGCGGTAATGAAGGCTAAGCCCGCGCCGAGGAATATATCAAGGCCGAGGGTCATATTGCCGCTTTCCACAAGCTTTATCCCCTCCAGAACGCCTGCCGCCAAAATAGTCGGAATGGACATCAGCATGGAAAAACGGGCCGCCTCTGTTCGGCTAAAACCCAAGCCGCGCGCCGCTGTCATGGTGATGCCAGAACGGCTGGTACCCGGAATGATGGCCAGAACCTGCGCAAAACCGATCAAAATGGCATGACCATAGCGCATATCTGAAATTTTTCGCGCCGCGCCGCATTTATGATCCAGAATATAAAGCAGAATCCCGAAAATAATACTGGTCCAGCCAATCACTTCGATGGTGCGCCAGGCATCTGTCCAGCCCATTTTTGACGCAAGACCACCAATGAGAACAACTGGAATAGTGGAGAGTATAATGGCAATCATCAACCGCCTGTCTGGCTGATTTGCATCTTTTTTTAAGGTGACCATATGCCAGAATGCGGCAATCATGCGTGCCACATCCGCCCGAAAATAAATGGTGACCGCCGCCAGCGTGCCCACATGTACGCCCACATCCATCAACAGGCCCTGATCGGGCCAGTCGGTCAATCTGGGGACAAGAATAAGATGACCGGACGAACTTATCGGCAGAAATTCAGTTATACCCTGAACAATGGCAAGCACGATAATTTGAAGTAAAGTCAAGATAACCCCTTATTAGTTTTTATTTCTTTGCCCGTCTTTGGTGAATATAATACTTATGGCCGTGAAGTCCATAATATAAAATCCATAT
>JAJRQU010000149.1 GCA_024280095.1 Alphaproteobacteria bacterium
CCTTGATATTGATGATACCAACGGCGGCATTATGCCGGGCCTGTTTGAAGCCTTGTTTGCCCCGGTTGAAGTTCTTGGCTTTAACGGCATTAGAAACCCGTATCAAACAAATGTGAAGACATGGTCTTTGTTCGGGCAGGTTGAATATGCGCTGAATGAACAGGTGAGCCTGATCGCGGGGTTCCGTTATATTGATGAAAAGAAAGATCATTTTTACCGAAATGTGCTTTATATGTATCCGGATACTTCGGTCAATGGTATCGATCCCAATGCTGTTGAAATAGGTGATGCCCTGCCACCTTACAGCGGCGTACGTAATGATAAAAGCTGGTCTGCAAGGGTGCAGGCAAATTATAGGCCCAGTGAGGATGCGCTGCTTTATGCCAGTTGGAACAGGGGCGTGAAATCCGGCGGCTTTAATGCACCGCTATTGCCGACGGATATTTATGTGACCGATGCTTTTATGAGGTATTCTCCAGAAACGCTTGATGCCTTTGAGGTTGGGTTTAAGTGGGATTTTGCCGATGGGAAGGCCCGTTTGAATGGGGCGGCTTATTATTATGATTATAATGATTATCAGGCCTTTGCCATTATCGGTCTGGACACCTTTACCCTGAACGCGGATTCAAAAAACAAAGGCTTTGAACTGGAATTGAAACTTAATCCGGCTGAGGGTCTGGACGTCCAATTCGGTATTGCCTATATTGACGCTGATGTGACAAATGTTCCGGGCATTACCATTGATATCGCCACGCCTGCGGGCACGGTAGAGGCGATCTTGCCGGGGGCGACCCTTCGTCCTGTGCAGACACCAAAATGGAATTTCAACGGCTTGCTGCGCCATGAGTTCAAGGTTGCGGGCGGCGCGGTTGCGGTGCAGGCTGATGGCCAATATCGCGGCGAGCATACTTTTGGCCTGCTCAGCACAAATGCCTTGACCGAGAATGGCTATTTTCTCGGTAATGCATCAATTACATATCTGCCCGAAGATCAGGATTGGAGCTTGCGGCTATTTGTGAAAAATATCACGGATACTGAATATCTGGTTCAGACATTTGACCTGTCAGGCACGGTGGCGAATGGCGGGTTGTTTGGTATGGTTGAGCAATATTACGGGCAGCCCCGCACATGGGGCGTGAATGCCACGTATAATTTCTAAATTTTAAGCAAGGCAGCCTTTTTACTTTGACAGGGAGGCTGCCTTCTTCAATAGTCATATCAAATAGCACTAATAAATATGGGAAAAACCATGTCTGGGAAAATGGGTCTCTTTGTATCAGGGGTAATGCTGTTTGTTTTATCAGCAGTTTTAACGCCTGTTTCGGCTAATGATTCTACCAAAGATTTTAAAGGCAAGGCATTGGTTAATGATTATTGCGCCGCCTGCCACGAACAAACGGATAAAGGCTTGACCCGCATATCTGATGTGCGAAAAACGCCGGAAGGCTGGGACATGACCATTTTTCGTATGGAACATCTTCATGGGCTCGCGGTTGACAGCGATGACCGTTTTGCCATTATCAAATATTTATCCGCAGAAAATGGTCTGTCGCCAAAAGAATCCGCGCCGTTCCGCTACGTGCTCGAGCAGCGGGCGCATTTTGTTGATGTTGCCCCAAATGATGATCTGGATGCCTTATGCGGGCGTTGTCATACCAATGCCCGTTACGGCCTTCAGCGCCGGACAGCAGAAGATTGGCTGAAACATATGCATTTTCATGTGGGCCAATATCCGTCGCTTGAATATCAGGCCCGTGCGCGGGATCGTTTCTGGTGGCAGGAGGTTACCAGTAAAACCTACAAGGAACTGGCCGAGCTTTACCCATTTCAAACGGCTGATTGGGATCAGTGGAAGGCCGCCGCCTATAAAAGCCCGGTTGGTCTGTGGCGCGTTACGGGCCATCGCCCGGGGCAGGGCGGCTATGAAGGCATAATGACAGTCTCGCGGCACGGTGATTTTTTTAAAGCGAAATATGACCTGAATGATATGGGCCAAAAGGGGGAATCTATAACAGGTAACAGCAAGTCCGTGGTCTATACGGGGTATGAATGGCGCGGCTCTGGCATTTTGAACGGCACGGAAACCCGCGAAGTTTATGCCTTGTCTGAAGATGGCAACCATATGACAGGTCGCTGGCATGATGCGATACATTATGATATTGGCGGTGAATTTCAGGCCGTGCGTCTGGACGGCGCGGAAGCACAAGTTCTGGCAAAATCTTCGGACTATATCCGGCAGGGGGAGACAAAGAAAATCAGCCTCCACGGTACGGGTTTAACAGGAAAAGCCAGCGCAGATAAAGGACTTGGGCTGTCAATCATCCATCAAAACAGCAATAGCATCACCCTGCAGATCACGGCGGCCCGGAATATTGCCCCTGGTTCTTACAGGGTCACTGTGGGGCAAGCGGAAACGGCTATTGTCGTGTATGATAAGATCGATATGGTGAAAATCATGCCGGAATGGACGATCGCCCGGCTGGGCGGCGGCAATATTCCGCCGGTATCCGCACAATTTGAGGCCACCGCATATATGAAGGGCAAGGACGGCGATATTAAGATTGGCATCATGCCTGCCTTATGGCAGATTCAGCCCTTTAATGCGGATGCCGAGCAGATGAAGGATGTGGATTTTGCGGGCCATATCGATCAATTCGGTCGATTTTTACCCGCCGCCGCCGGGCCAAACCCAGACCGTAAATATTCGACCAATAATGCGGGAAATCTGATAATCATTGCCCGGATTAAAGATGGTGACCATCAGGTTTCGGGCAAGGCCCAGCTGATTGTCACCGTGCAACGCTGGAATTTACCACCAATTAGGTAAGCAGGAAATATATATGACAACAGGACTACATTATATCGCGCAAAATGCCCATGACGTAACGGTGGGGGATACGCGGATATTATTTCACATCCCGACCACATCCCTGTTTGATCTGGACGGGGTGTCTGGGGCGGTGCTTGACCTGTTTAAAGAAAAAAAAATGGTCAGTCAGGCCGATGTGGAGGCGCGATTTAAAGGCCTCTATTCGCCGGAACAAATTTTGGGCGTGGTTGAAGATTTTCTGGAAATGGACATTATCAAGGGTGATGGGCCGTCCAATTCAACTAATCGGGCAAATTACCAGAAAATAAAAATTGAAAATTATCCCCTCAGCACGATTATCCTGAATGTGAACACGGGCTGCAATCTGGGCTGCACCTATTGCTATAAAGAAGACCTGACCACCCCGTCCAAAGGGGAATTGATGGGCTTTGATACGGCGAAAAAATCTATTGACCTCCTGCTTAAAGAAGGGGCCAGCCGCGACCGCGTTAATGTGGTTTTTTTTGGCGGGGAACCATTGAGCAACATGCCCCTGATCAAAAGCGCGGTGGAATATGCCGAGATGCGCTGCAATGAACTTGGCAAAAAGGTTGATTTTTCCATAACCACCAATGCTACACTTCTGACAGAAAAAATAGTTGATTATTTTAATGATCATAAATTCGGCATCGCCGTCAGTATGGATGGGCCAAAGGCCGTTCATGACAAAAACCGCAAAACCATTGGCGGCAAGGGCACCTATGATGTTGTTTCCAAAAAGGCCCGTATGTTGCTGGCGCGTTATACGGCCCGGCCCGTCGGCGCGCGCGTGACCTTAACGGCAGGGGTGACTGATGTTGTCGGCATTCATGATCATTTAAAATACGATCTTGGTTTCGCCGAGGTTGGCTTCGCCCCCGTAACATCCGGCGATATTTCCCTCTTTAACCTCAGCAATGAAGAATTGCAGGAGGTATTCCAGAATATGAAAAAACTCGGGGAACATTATTTGAGCGAAGCCCTGGTCGGCCGCAACAACGGTTTTTCCAACATGCACCAAATGATGACAGACCTTTATGAAGGCACCAAAAAGGCCCTGCCCTGCGGGGCGGGTATCGGGCTTTTGGCGGTGGATCACAAGGGGGATTTAAATCTTTGCCATCGGTTTACCGGATCGGATATTGATACCTATGGCTCCGTCGATACGGGCATAAAAAAGAAAGAACTCGGCGCGTTTCTTGAGGGACGTGCGGATCGGGATGGCACATGGTGCGATAGCTGCCGGATTAGAAATCTTTGCTCGGGTGGCTGTTATCATGAATCCTACGCCACTTACGATGATATTAATAAACCGACCTATCATTATTGTGACCTTATGCGGGACTGGATTGATTTTGGCATCCGTGTTTACACCCGAATATTACAGGAAAACCCAAGTTATTTTGAACGGCATGTCAGCCCGCGCACATTGCTGAATACCAATCGTACGTTTAACCCTCTTGATATGGGAGAAAGCCGGTGAAATATTTAAAGCCAATGAATTTAAAGGCACAGGCCCTGAAAAGCGCCTCTGGTGATGGGGCAAAAAGGGAAGTCGTCGCCATGCAGACCGTGGCGGGCTGCGCATCCACCATGGATCCTGGATGGGAGGTGGACGCCTTTGGCGGGATTGCGGCGCTTTGTCAGCCTATGGAGGCAGATCTTTACGGCTGTTCTGATCCCTGCTGGTGGCCGGCGCAGGTGCCGGATGTGATGAACAGCTATCCCGATTGGGATATGGATAAGGCCAATGCGGGCGCGGATTGGCGCCAATTGAACAATGTATTCCCCAAGCGTTAAAACAGCCAGGAAATATACAGCCAGGAAATATACAGGTAGGAAATATAATGGGTAAAATAGGGATTATTCTGGCAGGGGCGTTTTTATTATCACAGGCCTTATTATCACAGATGGGCCAGATAGAAGCGCAGGCCGCAGAAACAACAGAATATCTTATTACCGGCACCAAGCCCGGTTATATTCATATTCTGGACATGAAAAAACAGGAAGTCGTCCGCAGCCACAAAGTCCCCAATGCCGGCAGGACGATATTCTCCATGGCCCCGTCACCGGACGGCAAGGTCGTTTATATTATGACCAATCGGATGAAATCCTTGGTTGGGTTGGATATTGATACGGGGGAACAGCTTTTTCGGGCGGATTTTATCGAAGGCAACATTCGGCGTCAGGGCTTTTTTGCCTTTGATGTGAGCCGGGATGGACGGGAGCTTTATGTCTATCAGCTTTCAACAGAAATTCTGTCATCGGAATATAAGCAATTGCCGACACGCATCGCGGTTTATGATACATCATCCGGCCTGAATGCCCGGCCTATCCGCACATTTGAGGCCCCGCGCCGCATTCATATGCTCATGAAATCAACGGATGATAACTGGCTTTATGCCATGGGCTTTGATATTTATAAAATGAATCCCGAAACGGGCGAAATCGTTGAAACCCTGCCGCTTCGCAATTGGACATTGGAAAACCGTTCTTTGCCGGATGTGCTTGATTTCTGGCCCCTGTGGGATCAGACAGATATATTTTCAACACCGGTATATTCCGTAAAAACGGATTTGGCGGCGGATGATCCGGCAGCCTATAAGACGGGCCTTCTGACATTGGATCTGGATTCGGGGAAATATGAGATCAATGATTTCGAGGATACCTCGGTCTTGATTTTCTCGACCGTGATCAGCCCAAA
>JAJRQU010000150.1 GCA_024280095.1 Alphaproteobacteria bacterium
CAGCAGCGCCGCCAATCATCATTGCTTCCAAAGGCAAAGCCTTCAATACAGGTGCCATTTTACCCCCGGCAAGCACAAATCCACCGAAAACCATACACATGGTAAAAATTAAACCAATAATAACAAGCATATTAACTGAAGCCTCTTTTAGCCTTATAAATTTCTTTGAGAACAGAAAATCTGTCCCTATTTGAGACAGTTATAAGAAAAGGGTGTTAAAAAAGTCTTATTTTGGAGAAAATTTTAATTAAAATATTTTCATGAGGTAATCATCTGGAAAGCTCTATTAGGCTTTGGTTACATAAAGGTGCCGCTCATTTCGATAACATCTCCGCCAAAGCTAAGTTTATAACGGGCGATATCTGCGGCTTGCGTCGTATTAATCCCGCCAAAATCCAATGTTTCCACACCGGCTTGCTTTAGCTTAAGCATCATGCGCCATAGCAGCAGATTTAGCGCGCGGCATTTACGGCCTTCCTTCCCGTTCCAGCCAATATGGTATGTTGCAGACTTTCCATGACGCAAAATCAAAATGCCTGACATTGGTTTTTTTGGGGGAGAATTTTGTTCTTTTTTAACCGCAAACGCCGTAAACACCCCCTGCCCCGGAAAATAAAGCTGACCGTAACTTTTGCTTAATTCTGCAGGGAGGCCCTGATATTTTTTTTCTTTTTGCTGACGATGCTCTTTTTTTAATAACCAATCCGCATGAAGGGCATTATGGTCACCAAGGATTACCTCAAAATCACTTTTTTCTGCCTTGCGAATATCTGTTCGGTTTTTGCCATACAGATTTTTCCAAAGTTCGTCTTCTGACAACCTAAGGTCAATCAGAACCGTGGAATTTCCGGTTATGATCTCACGAAACCCCATGTCATCATATTTCTCTTCCCCGGTTTTTTCTTCGGGACTAAAAGCAAAGAGATTAAATCTTTTTAGGGGATAACGCGCGCGAATATTTTGCAGAATTTCTTTCTTCTGAACTATGGTAATTTTTTTCAGCCAAACGGGCCCCTTGAGTAAAAAAGAAAACCGTAAAAAGTCCAAATAACGCCGCGTAATGATTTGACCAATTGCGATAACTTCGCCATTGTCACGGGCAACGAACCTGCTCACCTCGCGATTATTTTTCTCAAATATCGCGCCGTAGGCCCAGGCCTGTTGAAAAGCACAGTGATCAGCCCGATTTAACAAAATATCCCATTCTTTCCGGGATATGCCATTCCAATTGATATTAATTTGTGACATCTTTTCTTTATATTAACCATAAAAGCTATATGAATAGTCACAGGTTACAGATTTTAAAATTAAATTAAACGGTTATTCTATGTTTGGCAGAAAAAAAATTATACAAGCTGTTATGGGCTATGAAATTTCACCGCCTAAAACCACTAAATGGGCCTATTATTATATCCTTAAATATATCGCCCTGCCCATTTGTTTGATTTTAACAGGAATGGACATCATTCTATATTTCTTCTTTAAATATGCCTTTAATAGCTGTTACGGCGTTTTCTGCCTTATTTAATCAGGATGTGATTTGGCGTTAATATCACCATATTGCAAATTATTTTGGACTTTCCCCCTTAAAAACAATATATCATGCAGAAAATGAACCATTTTTACTATTAAGTTCGGACTGATGATGAATAAAACGACGCATTCGGTAACATTCGAAGATATTCAAAAAGCGGAGAAGGCTTTAAAAGGGGCCATCATAGCGACGCCTTTGAATAAATCTATTACCCTCTCTAAATTGACCGGTGCTGAAATTTACCTGAAATTCGAAAACCTCCAATTTACCGCATCCTTTAAAGAACGCGGTGCCTTGAATAAGTTAACCAATTTAACAGATGAACAAAAGCATAACGGAGTCATTGCGGCCTCGGCGGGAAATCATGCGCAAGGGGTTGCTTACCATGGCAGTCGTTTGGAAATTCCAACCACAATTGTTATGCCCGTCAACACGCCTTTTGTTAAGGTGCGCCAGACGGAGGAATATGGGGCAAATGTTATACTTTTTGGCGAGCGTTTCGACGATACTGCCGCGCAGGCCGAAAAAATTGCCGAAGAGCAAAATTTGACATTGGTTCATCCTTTTGATGATCTGGACGTTATTGCCGGACAGGGTACCATTGGGCTTGAATTAATGGCGGCCTGCCCCGATCTTGATATTATTCTGGTTCCTGTGGGCGGCGGCGGCTTGATTTCCGGCGTTGCTCTGGCCGCAAAACATCTTAACCCGCAGATAAAAATCATTGGTGTTCAGGCTGAACGTTTCCCCTCCCTTCACCGCGCCCTTAACAATTACGACTATCAACAGCAAGGCTCTACATTAGCCGAAGGGATCGCGGTTAAAAACATTGGCCGCAAAACTTATCCAATATGTAAAGATTTAATGGATGATATGTTGCTGGTCTCTGAAGATGCCTTGGAAGAAGCCGTTTGTTTATTAATGACTATTGAAAAAACGGTGCCTGAGGGGGCCGGCGCGGCACCGCTTGCTGCCGTCATCAGCAATCCTGAAATTTTTAAAGATAAAAAAGTTGCCCTGATTATCAGCGGCGGCAATATCGACCCCCGCCTGCTCGCCTCGCTGCTTATGCGCGGCTTGGTTCGGGAAGGCCGAATCACACGATTACGCATTGTTTTACTTGATGTTCCGGGCGCGTTGGCTCAGATCACGGAAATCATTGGCGGCCTTGGCGGTAATATCATTGATGTATCTCATCACCGGTTATTCACGGAGCTGCCTGCCAAGGAAACTTATTCCAACGTCACCCTAGAAACACGGGACAGAGAGAATTTGCAGGATATCCTGAATGGCCTGCGATCTGCGGGTTTTACCGTTCATGTTAACCGTTCTTCTGATTTATAGTTAGCCTTCTTCTGATTATAGTTAACGAGCTAACATTATGTTAACCTTAGGGCCGCATTATACTTTCTAAAGACCTTGAAATCAGAAAAGTAAATGGTGACTAAAAATGGCGGATGATGCTCGCCCGATAATTATTAAACGTATTAAAAAAGTATCCGGCGGTGCTCATGGCGGTGCCTGGAAAGTGGCCTATGCCGATTTTGTTACGGCAATGATGGCCTTTTTTATGCTGTTATGGTTGCTGAATGCCACTTCTAAAGAACAAAAAGAAGGGCTGGCAGAGTATTTTACGCCAACGACCGCATCAACCAGTTCATCATCAGGTTCTGACGGTATTCTTGGCGGTGTTTCCCTGAATTCAGATGGGGCGCAGGCGAGCGCCATAACCGTATCAATCCCGGCAACAGAAGAAGTCGCCCCTAAAGAATCAGACGAAGAAGAAACTGTCTCCGAAGAAGAAAAATTTGCGGCAATGGTGGCTAAAAAAGAACAGGCATATTTTGAACAAATGTCAGAAGAAATCAAGGTTGCTATTCAGGACTCCCCCGAATTATCCAAATTACAAGATCAAATTCTTCTGGATATTACCGAAGATGGTATGCGCATTCAATTGGTCGATAAAGACAACCGCGCTATGTTTCGATCAGGATCCGCAGAACTATATAATTACGCCGAAAAGATGATTCGTACCGTTGCAGCTATTGTGGTCAAAATGCCAAACCGTATTTCTATTACCGGCCATACGGACGCCGCACCTTTTACAAGCAGGAAAAATTACAGCAATTGGGAACTTAGTGCGGATAGAGCCAATGCGACACGCCGCGTGTTAACTGCGGCAAATGTGTCTGTCAACCGGGTCGCCGAAGTCCTCGGCAAAGCGTCCACGGAACCTTTGCTTCCTGACCGCCCTATGCGCGCAGAGAACAGGCGCATTACCATATTGCTTCTTAGGGAATCACCCTCACTTCCTGCCGACTTTATGTAGAGTCAGGACCCTAGAAGTATTCACTTTTAGTTTTTTTTCAGAGACAGCGCAATTCACCCTTGCTATTATGTAGTAAGCATTCAAAATACATTGATAATATGTTATTTTGTTAAAGGGTAATTCTGGGAATATTTTCTATGGAACTGTTGCAATCTTCGGTCCAGATGTGGGCAACATTTGCGGTTATTCTCGGCGCTATTATTTTCTATGCCATGGATCGTTTCGCCATGGAAGTCACCTCACTCGGCACCATATCTATCCTGCTATTGCTGTTTCATTTTATGCCTGTCACAGATGCGAGCGGGACAAGCATCCTTGACTTGAAAACCTTGTTTTCCGGTTTTGCCGATCCTGCCCTGATCACCATACTGGCGCTGCTGGTCATTGGACAGGGCATGGTTCAAACAGGCGCATTAGAAACGCCGGCTCAGCACATAGTCCGGCAGGGCATGCTCTATCCCCGAAGGGTTATTTTAGCTTGTTTCATCGCCGTTATGGTGATTAGTGCCCTCCTGAATAATACGCCGGTTGTGGTGATTTTTATTCCCATCATGATCACCCTGATGGACAAGATGAATAAATCTGCGGGTTTGGTCCTGATGCCGCTGAGTTTTGTGGCAATTTTAGGGGGAATGACCACATTAATCGGCTCGAGCACGAACCTTCTTGTGGCCGGAAGTTATAAAAGTCATACGGGGCTTGATATTGGATTTTTTGATTTCACAATTCCCGGGCTGTTTCTGGCATCTTTGGGATTATTATATGTGGTTTTCATCGCCCCTCTCATTCTGCCCAAGAAACTCTCCACAACGAATGACAGCACCAAATTTATCACCGGCAAGCAATTCATTGTTCAGCTTGACCTGATTGATGGAAATTCCCTGCTTGGAAAAAAATCAATTGCCGGCATGTTTCCCGACTTATCCCGTATGACGGTTCGGCTGGTACAAAGAGGCCTTAAAACTTATTTGCCGCCGTTTGACGATATTACATTTCAAGAAGGCGATTCAATCATTCTTGCGACAACACGGGCCATTTTAAGTGAAAAAATATCCAAGAACCCCTCCTTGCTCAAGGGTATTTTGACGCTGCCGGATCAAGATGACCAAGAGACCTTAACAAATCAGGAGGTCGCGCGCGGGCAAAAAATATCAGAGGTTATTGTGGCCCCTGCCTCTCGCCTTGATGGCCGTACACTTGAACAAATCGGCTATCATTTACAGGGCGGCTGCAAAATATTAGGTATTCAGCGCAGGTCACGCATGATACGAACATCCCTGAATGACATCAGGTTGGAAGCCGGCGACATTTTATTAGTGGTCGGGTCCAGCAGCCAAATTAATTCCCTAAGAATGAATAAAGACGTTTTGCTGATGGAATGGTCCACACGTGAAGTCCCCATTAAATCGGATAGTTGGAAGGCGCTGGGTATTTTCATCGGCGTTGTTGCACTGGCGTCTACGGGCATTGTCCCAATCCCCATTACGGCAACATGCGGTGCCTTTCTTATGATCGCCATGGGCTGCCTGAATATCCGGCAAGCGAGCCGTGCGGTAGATCGGCGGATTTTCCTGCTTATCGGTGCGGCCATAGCCATGGGCACTTCCCTGCAGGCAACGGGCGGAGCGTCCTACCTTGCAGAAGGTTTACTCATCATACTGGAGGGATCCAGCGTCGCCATTATCCTGTCTGCATTTTTTCTGTTGATTGCAATTCTAACCAACCTGTTAAGCAATAATGCAACGGCTGTACTCTTTACGCCCATCGCCATTAACATTGCCAATCAACTGGGTGTCGACCCCATGATATTTGTCACAGCAGTGATTTTTGCGGCAAACTGTTCCTTTGCCACCCCTATGGGCTATCAAACGAATCTTTTGGTTATGGGCCCTGGCAATTATAAATTCAAAGATTTTATGAAAGTTGGTGTGCCTTTAATTATTCTTTTATGGATAGGCTATTCTCTATTTGCGCCCTGGTATTATAATTTGTAAATAAGACTTTAAAATTTTAGAGTTTATTTACTTTCACCCAATAACATAAAATCCGTTTTAACTATCTTTTCAGAAAGATGAAATGTGACCAACCAATCTTCACAATTTCCACGGTTTTATGTGACCGCGCCTACCATATGCCCTTATCTCGAAGGTAAAATGGAACGAAAGATTTTTACAGAACTTAAAGAAATTGATCCGGACGGACTGCATGAATCTCTTGCCAGGATTGGTTTTCGCCGTAGTCAGGATATAGCCTACCGACCAAGCTGCGATGATTGTACAGAATGTAAATCTGTACGCATTCCTGCTTTATCCTTTAGACCAAGCCGCACGCAAAGCCGTCTCATAAAGTTGAATGATGACCTGATCATACAAAAAATGCCCAATATAGCGACCCATGAGCATTACGATCTTTTGAGCAAATATCTGGCCGAAAGACATGGCGGCGGCGGTATGTCAAACATGACATTTGAAGAATATGCCAACATGGTAGAAGCCAGCCCGGTCAATAGTTGCCTTATGGAATATAGATTGCCCGCAAGCGGCGATGAAATAATCGGCAAGCTTGTTGCTGTGACCCTGACAGATATCATGACCGGCAGCTTGTCTCTGGTCTATAGCTTTTTTGATATAGCTACTCAATATAATAAGAGAAGCCTTGGAACATATATAATATTGGATCATGTGGCGCGGGCAAGATTGCTCGATCTAAAATATGTTTATTTAGGATATTGGGTGCAGAATAGCCCCAAGATGGCCTATAAAAAAAACTTCAGACCTTTGGAAATTCTTCACCCGGAAGGCTGGTTTTTAACTGAAAAACCATAAGCCGGGAATTCCTGTCATTTGCCTTTCTGTATGCTTGCCTTTACAGGCAGTATAATTATACTGCCTGTAAAAATATATATAGAAAATAAGGGCGGCCCAAATGAAACGACGTATCTTTCTTAAAACAACCGCAGCAGCCTCCGTTGGTGCCCTATCAGCAGCCGGTCTGTCGGCACCTGCTATCGCCTCTGGGAAAATTAAATTAAAAATGGTCACAACCTGGCCAAAAAACTTTCCGGGCGTTGGCACACGTGCCGTGGAATATGCCAGAGATATCGGAAAAGCCACAGACGGGCGCATAAAAATAAAGGTCTTTGCCGCCAATGAATTGGTTCCTGCTCTTGGCGCGTTCGATGCGGTTCAGGGCGGAAAAGCTGACATTTATCATGGGCCGGAATATTATTGGCAGGGAAAACACAAGGGCTTTTCTTTTTTTACCGCGACCCCCTTTGGCCTTACGGCCACGGAACTCAGTCAATGGATAAATTATGGCGGCGGGCAGGCTCTGTGGGATGAGCTATCTGCTCCCTTTAACATCAAAGCCCTGCTTTGCGCGACAACTGGCGTGCAGATGGGCGGCTGGTATAAAAAAGAAATTAATGAGCTTCAGGATTTTAACGGCCTTAGAATTCGCATGCCGGGCCTTGGCGGCGAGGTTTTGAAACGTCTGGGCGCAACGACTGTTACCAAAGCCGGCGGCGAAATATATCTGGCCCTTAGTCAGGGTAATATAGATGCCGCAGAATGGATTGGGCCGTGGAATGATATGGCCTTCGGCTTTCAAAATATTACCAAATTTTATTACACCTCTGCCTTCCATGAACCTGGGGCCGGACTTGCTGCCGGATTTAACCTTGATGTCTGGAACAGCCTTAGTCCATCAGATCAGGCGATTATAACCGCCGTTTCCGGTGATCATTATCAAAAATCCTACGCAGAATTTAACGCGCGCAATGCCGTATCTTTGCGCACCCTTGTCGATCAACATGATGTACAGATCAAAGTGTTTTCTGATGAAATAATGGATAAATTGATCCATGTTTCCGATGACCTCATGCAGGAGGTTGCCCAAACCGATGACCTTACCAAGCGTATTTACAACAGCTATATGGATACACGCAGAAATGCCATGGAATGGGGCGCTATTGGCGAAGAACCTTACTTAAAAGCCAGAAGGTTATATAAAAACTTTGGCAAGAAAATCTAGGTCTTGGTCAAGTTTCTGAAACATATAACCCACAAAATTGATCAGTTCAGCGAATGGACAGGCCGCGTGATCTCATGGCTGACCTTGTTTCTTGTTCTGATGCAATTTGCCATCGTTCTTGGTCATTATATTTTTCGAGAAGGTGCCATATTCCTTCAGGAAAGCCTTTTATATGCGCACAGCATGGTTTTTTTGGGAGCAGCGGCCTATACCCTTCTTCATAATGGTCATGTCAGAGTAGATGTTTTTTACAATCGGTTTCCGGAAAAAACCAAAGCCTGGATCAACTTGATCGGCTGCGCATTTTTTCTATTTCCCATCACTGCTGTGATCACATGGATGGCATGGCCTTATGTGACGTCATCTTGGGAGGTTTTTGAAGGTTCCATCGAATCCAGCGGCATTCAAGTGGTCTATCTCTTGAAAAGTATGATATTGTTTTTTTCCATCACATTGTTTTTACAAGGTTTTTCCTTATTTCTTCATTCCATACTCACCATATTGAATGTTGAACATCTGACCGAAGACAGACCGGAGCTATTGTGATGGAGCTGAATATTATTCTTGTTTTATTGATGTTTCTCTCGGTGATCACCTTGATTCTGGCCGGTTTTCCTGTGGCCTTTACCTTGGGCGGAACGGCCATTTTATTTGTCGTCATTGGCATTTATTTTGATGTCATAGACAGCGATTTTATCGGACTTATTCCAGAACGAATATTTGGCACCATGACCAATGATGTCTTATTGGCCGTTCCCCTGTTTATATTCATGGGCGTCATGCTGGAAAAATCCAGAATAGCTGAAGGCCTTCTGGAAAGCATGTCAAAACTAATGGGACGTATGCCCGGCGGGCTTGGTATTTCAGTGACCATTGTCGGGGCCCTGCTTGCGGCATCTACAGGTATTGTTGGCGCAACGGTAGTGACCATGGGGTTGCTCAGTCTGCCAACCATGTTGAAAAAGGGTTATAGCCCTGCCCTTGCCTGCGGGTCAATTGCCGCATCCGGAACCTTGGGCCAAATTATCCCGCCGTCTATCGTGCTGGTGCTGCTGGCCGATCAATTATCCTCTGCATGGCAAACGGCGCAATTGAATATGGGCAATTGGGCGCCCGAGCCTTTATCGGTGGGTGACTTATTTGCCGGGGCCCTTATTCCGGGCGTTACTTTGGTTTTGATGTATATCCTGTATCAGGTTGGCGTGGCGTTTTTCATGCCTCATCTTTCCCCGCCAACCAAACAAAAACCCGAAGAAGATCATGTAAGCACAACAACATTATTAGCCGCTTTCCTGCCGCCGATTTTATTAATCATTTCTGTTTTAGGGTCTATCATCAGCGGCATCGCAACCCCAACAGAGGCCGCCGCCGTTGGCGCAACCGGCGCAATATTATTAGCCGGTTATAAGCTAAAACCCGAAAAAACCACACCCATCTTTGCGGCGGGTTTTTCCCTTGTGGGCCTCATCCTGATCTCTAACCTTGTTGACCTGCGCCGGGGCAGAGAAGCGATCCCTTTTACCGATAATCTTGGATATGCCTGTGCGATTATCTTGACAATATTTGTCATATGGGGCGTCTTTACCGCAGTTTACCGGGCCTACGGTGCCAATATTCTTCAATTTGTCATGCAATCAACAACCCGAATTTCAGCGATGGTTTTCATGATCCTCATCGGGGCTGCTATGTTCTCTCTCGTTTTTAAAGGGTTTGAGGGCGACGAATATATTCATGATTTTTTAAGCAACCTGCCGGGCGGCAAGCTCAGTGCGCTCATTCTTGTGATGCTTGTGATGTTTGTCCTTGGCTTCTTTCTGGATTTTATTGAAATCACCTTCGTTGTGGTGCCCATCGTTGCGCCGGTATTGTTGATGATGGATATTAACCCCATATGGCTCGGCATTATGATGGCCATGAATTTGCAAACCAGTTTCCTGACCCCGCCTTTTGGTTTTGCGCTATTCTATTTGCGCGGTGTCGCGCCGCCATCCGTGCGCACAATGCAGATTTACATCGGCGTTATGCCTTATGTTATGATTCAACTTATCATGCTGTGTATCCTGTGGAATTTCCCGGCGATGGTCACATGGCTCCCGAGCGTTCTATTCAAATGATCATTCTTTGACCAGATGGCCATATTGGAAAACCTCAATTAAGGGCTTTTGAAAGGCTTCGGCGATTTTAAAGGCCAATTCCAGAGACGGCGAATATTTTTGCGCCTCTAATGCCAGAATAGTCTGGCGCGTTACCCCAACCCGTTTGGCAAGCTCCGCCTGACTGATCTCACCATTTTCAAACCGCAATATGCGAATATTATTGTATATTTTTGCCTTCACCATCACGTAATATTCCTTTAATAACCACGGCGATAATAAAAAATCTTGACCAGCTCTTTCAAAAAAGACGCAGCGACCAGTACAACCATCATATAAACGGCAATTTTCAATGGGGGCATGGCTTCATAAGAGAATTTAAAAATTTCTTCTGTAATTTCATTCAATATAATATGTCCAATCAGAAAAATGATGGCCACAAACATGGCATGATAACCTACGCTATTGGCTTTGGCCTCAAATTGGCTATCCCGTTCGTCCATTTCTTCATCTTTCCCAGCACCTAGAAAAACACTGATCAAAATACTGCCGATAATTGAAATGATAATTACAGTGATGATGACTTTGGTAATTTCACCACCATTGAGCCCACTGCTCCAGTCCATGCGAAAAACCTTTGGAAAGAAATAAAGGGCAACGATAAAATCCAGAATAAGCGTTGTCCAGATATTTTTCTCTCGGTTTGATAGGGATGATAATATTTGCATCTATATATCCTTCAGAAATTATGTCCTGAAAATATACGTAATATATTTCATACTATATGTAAAGTTTTTTTAACATATAGTATGAAATAAATGACCAATCATCTTGTGAATTCCTCATCAAGAATGGCCCAGCGCTCATGATCGCGCCATTTTCCTCCGATTTGCAGATATTTTGGGCTGAAGCCTTCTTTTCTAAATCCTATTTTCTGCACCAGATTTATAGACGGGATATTACCCGGTTGAATATTGGCTTCCAAACGATGCAAACCCAAGTTTTCAAAAGCATACTTTATGGCAAGCGTCATACCCTCGGCCATATAGCCCTTGCCTGCATAAGCCTCATCACCATAATAACCAAGGCTCGCCATGCGCATGGGGCCTAATAGAATATTATTGATATTAATAATGCCAACAAGATCATCCGTCTGTTTATCCATGACAAAACAGCCTTGCAAAATACCACTCTTAATACGTTTCAGATAATACTCATAATATTCTTGTTTAAAAGAATGATATACCCAAGGCCGGTGATAGGATTCATTACGTTCCAGAAATTCCTTATAGGCAGCCTTTTTTTTTCGTGTTGGTGCTTCGATGTAACATTTTTTGCCAATCCGCAGCGGCGCACGGGGAGGAATGATATTAATCATTTTCCCGCCCCGCCCTATCTTAAGAAAATCTGTTGGTGGTTGGAAAACCATGCGGGGGCATACGGCCCACGGCCCCGCGCCGGCCAATCCATGTGGTTAAATCAGTTTCCGTACGGGTCTTGCCGCCTTTCATGGGCCAGCTCAGGCCGTCCTCACCCTTAAAAGAGGTAATGTCGCCCATATGGGCGCCCTTATATTTCTGCAATACGGCGCCCCTGCCCTTATTCATTTGCGGCATTTGTTCAAGGGGAAAGACGAGCATTTTACGGTTTGTGCCGATGATCGCAATGTTATCGTGATTTTCATCAATGACCATACAGACGGCAATTTTATTTTTACCTTCTTCCACATTCATGATTTTTCGGCCATTTTTCGTGCTGGCAATGACATTGTCAGAATCCAGCATGAAGCCCCTGCCGGCTATGGACGCAAGCAATAATTTTCTGCCGGGTTTATGGACAAACAGCGCAACGATTTCTTCTTCATTGGGCAAGTCAACCATTAAGCGAACAGGCTCCCCATGTCCGCGTCCACTTGGCAGTTTATCACAGCCGAGCGTATAAAAACGGCCGTTACTGGCCACGAGAATTACCTTATCCGTTGTATAAGCCGTAAAGCCAAATTTATAGGCATCCCCATCTTTATATTTAATTTTGTCATCTATGGCCACATGCCCCTTTAAGGCCCGCACCCATCCTTTTTCCGAACAGATCAGCGTGATAGGCTCCTTTTCAATCATCGCTTCCAC
The DNA here is from genome assembly GCA_024280095.1 of Alphaproteobacteria bacterium. Lineage (GTDB taxonomy): Bacteria > Pseudomonadota > Alphaproteobacteria > Sphingomonadales > Emcibacteraceae > Paremcibacter. Next base: position 12,115 of record JAJRQU010000150.1, read on the forward strand.
CGTCATCAGATCAATGACAGGTGCATCAGAAAAGACCGATCGGCGCGCGCCAAGTTCGGTTTTTGGGCCAAATTTCTTGCGGATTTCTTTGATTTCACCGGAAATATGCTGCCAGCGCAAGCCTTCTTGGTCCAGCAGTTCAAGCAATCCAGCCTTTTCAGCCTCAAGTCCGGAAAATTCCTTCCGCAATTCGATTTCTTCTAATTTGCGCAGGGATCTAAGGCGCATATTCAATATTGATTCGGCCTGTAAATCTGTCAGTTTAAAACTGTTCATCAGAAAAGGTTTAACATCATCCTCTTCGCGGATAATGCGGATCACCTCATCCAGATTAAGATAAGCAATCAGGTAACCGCCCAATACTTCAAGGCGATGGTCAATCTTGCCAAGGCGGAATTTAGACCGCCGGGTTAAAACTACCTGCCGGTGATCAAGAAAGGCTTGCAAGACTTCGCGCAGCGACATCACACGCGGCAGCTTTCCGCCTTCTAATACATTCATATTTAAAGAAAATCGCGTTTCAAAATCCGTCAACCGAAACAGGCTTTCCATCAAAACGGCCGGCTCGACCGCGCGAGATTTCGGCTCGAGAACAACACGAATATCCTCGCTGGATTCGTCCAGAATATCTGCCAGTAACGGTAATCTTTTCTGAAACATCAGATCCGCTATCCGCTCTATCAGCTTGGACTTTTGTACTTGATAGGGGATTTCAGTGATCACAATCTGATACATACCCCGTCCGGTTTCTTCGACGTTCCATTTGGCCCGAAGCCGGAAACTCCCTCTGCCGGTTTCATAGGATTTTATTATGCTTTCCCGCGGCTCCACGATTGTACCGCCCGTGGGAAAATCCGGGCCATTAATAAAAGTAACCAGTTTTTCTATGGTGGCATTCGGGAATTTAATCAAATGCAGCAGGGCATTACAAATCTCCCCCACATTATGCGGCGGGATATTGGTCGCCATGCCAACCGCAATACCTGTCGCGCCATTGGCCAAAAGATTAGGAAAATTGGCCGGCATGACCACCGGTTCTTCTTCTTCCCCGTCATATGTTTCCCGAAGATCAACCGCGTCTTGGTCAAGTCCTTCCATCAAGGCAACAGCGACCGCAGTCATTCTGGCTTCGGTATAGCGCATGGCAGCAGCATTATCGCCGTCAATATTACCAAAATTGCCTTGGCCATCCACCAACGGGTAACGAACCGCAAATTCCTGTGACAAGCGCACCATGGCGTCATATACGGATTGATCACCGTGGGGATGATATTTACCGATCACATCTCCAACGACCCGGGCACATTTTTTAAAGCCCGTCTCAGGATTAAGCTTCAAATGCCGCATGGCAAAAAGCAAGCGCCGGTGTACCGGCTTTAATCCATCGCGCACATCGGGTAATGACCGGGACATGATGGTAGACAGGGCATAGGAAAGGTAACGGTCCCCAAGCGTTTCGCCAAGGGCCACGTCAAGTATATTATCTGGTTTTTCTGATTTATCATTCATGGCGTGATTATAGCAAAAAAAAAATCCTGTGCCACAATTTATAATGGCTCAGGTGTTTTTTTACCGTTTATATCTTCCGCGGCTGATCATTCAGGTTTAATAGATTTTATAAATTTTGAGATGATACTATTTTGGCCCTCATTAAATTTGAGGCTAATTCTGTCATTTTTATTACTCACAACATTGGCTGTTATACCATCAGCCCTTCCTTTTTGTGTAAAATAGATACTGTCACCCATATTTACATCTGCTGTAATGTCCAATGCAGCCCCGCTAAAGCTTATATCATGAACATGTCCGGCGAAATTATTTCCCTTAAACTCAACCATGCATTCTACTAGAGAACCCGGGCAAATACGGTCTGTTTTGCGCCGATTAAAGGCATCATACCCTCGCAAATTACCCATTATTTTTATAACTTTTTCGGATAGGGTTTGCGTTGCTATGGTAACTTCCATTGATTCATTTGCAACTTCCCGCGCAATACCGCTCGTGCTATTCGCTTTGTCAGCAACAAGAGATACATCATTTGATGATGACCGCGTTGCTTCTGCGGCCTCCTGTACATTATTGCTTATTTCCTGAGTAGCAGACAATTGCTCTTCCGCTGTTGAAGCCACAGATTCTGAAATCTCTCCGGATTCCCGAATGACCGCACCAATTTTTTCCATGGCATCCGTCGTATCTGCCGCCATCTGTTGAATAGTCGCAATTTGAATGTCAACACGGTTGGTTGCTTCGGCGGTTTGATTGGCGAGGCCTTTGACCTCCGACGCCACAACCGCAAACCCCTTACCGGCTTCCCCGGCGCGGGCCGCTTCAATGGTCGCATTAAGCGCCAGAAGATTGGTTTTTGAGGCGATTTCCTTGATCATTTTGGCGATATCGCCAATTTCTTCTGCGGCTTTCGCCAAATTCATAACGATTTGATTGGTCTTGCCAACTTCTTCATTAGCTTTTATTGAAGCATTTCGCGATGATTCAACCTGCCGGTAAATTTCTTGTGCCGATGCCGACATTTCTTCAACAGCCGCTGCGCAGGATTCTACATTTCGGGTCGCATTATTTGAAACATCAACAACACTTCTGGCTCGTGCCGTCACCTCTTCAAGATTGCTGGACATATCTTCAGACTTGGCCCGCATGTCTTCGCTGCTTTTCTGGACAATATCCACAGCGGATTTCACTTCGCTTTCCAGATTATCAGCCAAGGCAACCATTTCTTTCTTACGGCTTGTCTCATTTTTCATCATATGATCCCGTACAGAATTAGTAACATTTGCCCCTCTTCTGAAATCACCCTGCATACCGCGCTCAACAAATGTGCGATAATATTTTCCCTCTGCTGCATGCTCAAGGGTAGCGCCAGATTCCCGAATGAAGCAATCTGTCATATCAAATGCCTTATTCATTGCCGCAAGTATAGGCGAAAGCTTGCTAAATTCATCCCAATGCGTAATTCGCGCAGATAAGTCACCTTTGGCAACTTTAGCAGAAACCTCATTGATGATATCAAATGTATTTTTATAAAGTGATATCTCTTGACGAAGTCTGGTGATCTCGTCATCAAGAGTTTCTTTCGCTTCGTTGTCTGTCGTCGTCGTTTTTCTTAAAATTTGAAACATAATTAGTCCTTCAGTGACCATATAAATTCTGCGTATGACGTATTTTGCTCGTCCAGAAAATTCTTCAAAAACGCAGAACTAGCCTGAAGGCTTTCTTTTGAATTAGCGTGCTTCTTTTCTTCAGCCAATAATTTTTCATAAATTGGGGAAATTTTCTGGATAGTTTTGCCCGCAGGATATCGCCTGTTTGAATGATAGCCGCTTAAATCACCATTATCATCATAACTTGGTGTTACATGAGCATTAACCCAATAATATTTTCCCGTCTTTGACATGTTTTTTACATATGCGAAGATTTCTTCGCCTGACTGAACGCTGTCCCAAAGTAATTTAAAGACAGCGCGCGGCATATCTGGATGGCGAATAATATTATGAGGTTGGCCGATAACATCTCGCGTTGACATTTCGGCAACACGGCAGAAAACATCATTTGCATATATTATTCGGCCTTTAAGGTCGGTTTTCGAAACGATAATTTCTTCTTCGCTGAATTTTATTTCTTCATCAACGGGCTTTACAAGTTGCAATGCCATAATTTAAACCCCTTTTAAATCTATATAAGTAGTGGATACCATACCATAAACTACATGGTATATTTTTTATCCTGTATATATATCTAATAGGCTATGTCTAAATTTTTAGTTAATGTCGATTCCGATAATTGATTTGGAACGTTTACAGATTCCGGCGCGGGTACTTCAATTTTTCTGGCCCCAGCCGCCTTGTTCGGTCTGTTGCCAATAGGTAAGTTCATGCCCGGCGTCTTTGTATATTTTCCAGCGGGCCCGTGCCGCAGTGACGGCATCCGGATTGGTGCCATCAAACATTTCCAGACAGCGGTCATATTTGTCAAGATCATCCGCTGTCATATTATCTACCAGGATCAACACCGTTGCTGCCGCAGGATTTTCATCACTGGTCGTCAAATAGATCGGCTGTTGATCAGAGAATTTGCTTTTCATACGTCCGTGGGGCAGAAAACTATGTTTGTTAAATGTCCAGAGCGCCTCATCCAATTCCCCCATCCGTTCATTTGATGCCACCTTGATCACAGCCTTAAGCCCCGCATCATATACTTTTTGCAAAAGTTTTGGCAGGGCATTACTCAAGGGTTGATGCAGCAAATGGTAAAAACTGATGCTGGTCACTATTATTTTGCCTCAATCTTCGTAATTATTGCGAACCAATTGATCCAGAAGGCGAACGCCGTAACCTGTGGCCCCGCGATCGGCAATATCAGATGTTTCTGTCTTCCATGCGGTTCCGGCAATATCAATATGAACCCAAGGGACATCGTTAACATAACGCTGCAAGAATTGGGCAGCGGCGATACTTCCGGCATATTTTCCGCCCATATTTTTCATATCGGCTATTTTTGAATTGATCTGTTTATCATAAGCCTTGCTCATCGGCATACGCCAAACGGGCTCATCTACCTGCCTGCCCGCCTCCGTCAATTTTTCGGATAGCTCATCATTGTTTGAGAATATTCCCGCATATTCCTGCCCTAAAGCAACCATGATGGCCCCGGTCAAGGTTGCAAGGTCAAGCATCACCTTAGGCTTAAAACGATCCTGCGTATACCAGAGCGCATCGGCGAGAACCAACCGGCCCTCCGCATCGGTATTGATAATTTCAATGGTTTGGCCTGACATACTGGTCACCACATCGCCGGGCCTCTGCGCGGTGCTGGACGGCATATTTTCAACAAGCCCTACGACACCAACAACATTCACTTTGGCATTCCGTCCGGCCAATGCCTTCATCGCCCCAACCACGGCGGCAGATCCGCCCATATCGAACTTCATATCTTCCATGCCAGAACCCGGTTTCAAAGAAATTCCGCCCGTATCAAACGTCACCCCCTTGCCGACAAAAGCCACCGGCGGCTCGGTCAAATTCTCAGACCCATCCCAACGCATAATCACCAAATGTGATTCGCACGCACTGCCCTGCCCAACGCCGAGCAAGGCCCCCATTCCTAATTCTTCCATATCATCTTCATCAAGGATTTCAACATCAACGCCAAGACTGGACAATTCCTTGATCTTTTCAGCATAGCTTTCCGGATAAATCACATTGCCGGGCTCCGTCACCAAATCACGGGCAAATTCTACGCCATCCGCAACCTTATCTAAGTCTGCAAATAGTTTTTTCGCATTTAAGGCCGAAGCCGACATAATAGATACCCCAATCACAGATGGTTCTTAGCCTCCTCCTGCTTGGTAAAATATTTATCAAACCTATATCGGCGCAAACGAATACCCAATGCCATATGGGCGGCAAATTCAGCATCAGATATATTGGACCGTGCCGGGGCATCCGCTGCAATGGAAATCTGTTCATCACCGGATGAAATCAGTTTAGCCATAATTTTGCCGCCAATTTTTTGTGCCCTTAATATGTCAATTTCTGTTTCGCGGCCCAGCCCAACAACAAGAACACGGTTTATCTCCAGATTTTCAGGGGCGACAAGATCAATAATCTGGCCAAATTTTCCGGAAAAATGACCAATTATAATAGCGCGCTTAACCAGTCCTCCCGTTGCTTTATCAATTTTACTTGCACTATCGGACAATTTTCCGTTCGCATAAACAAAGATGACATGCGCATCGGCGGTGGGTAAGCTTTTCTTGTTAAAAATAATATTCATTCTATGCCTCAATTATGTCCAAGTCTCTTTTTAGGTTATCCTATTGTGACGGATACTTCTGCAAAAGTCACTGATACTTCTGAAAAAATCACTGATACTTCTACAAAAAACATTGTGCAAGTGTAAAATCTGAATAACTTATTTAGACGATTTTCCTATTATCTCGGAAAAAACTGTAGGCAATAAAAAGAAAAGTATGTAAATAACCCTATATGGTAAGAAAAATAATTTTCATCAACCTGTTCTTGGGCCTGTTTTTGGGCCTGTTTTTGGGAATGATATTGCCCACATCTGCATTGGAAGTATTCTCTGATGACGGCAAGGCTTCCCATGCAGAAACTGTTGGTAATAATAATAAAATAAATTTTTCTGCGGAAAAAGTCGAATACTTCAGTGAAGATAATATCATCATCGCCACCGGCGACGTTACCCTGCATCATGAAAAAACAATTTTGACAGCAAATAAAGTTACGTTTAACCGTACAACCCGAGAAGTAAAGGCCACCGGCGGCATTACTATTCGAGATGATAAGGGTAATATCATGTTTATGGAAGAAACAATCCTTAAGGACGGTCTTAGGGAAGGCTTTATCCGTAATGTCAGAGTATTATTCTCCGATGATTCACACTTAGTCGCAAAAGAAGCCATTCGTGTCGGCAAAAGAACCACCTTCAAAAAAGCCGCTTATTCTCCCTGCAAAACATGTAACAGTGAAGGCCAGAGAAAGCCATTATGGCAAATCAAGGCTGATTCCATTACCCATGATGAAAATGATAAAACTATAAAATATAGTAATGTTATTTTGGAAATTGCGGGCGTTCCCATACTCTATACGCCGTATTTTTCTCATCCTGATCCAACCGTTCGCGCGGCCTCGGGCTTTTTATCCCCAGAATTTTCTACCTCATCAGAACTTGGCATAAATGTTACGGTTCCCTATTATTTTAAGTTAGCGCCTCATAAGGATATAACCCTTGAGCCAATATTAACCACAAATGAAGGAATTGTTCTTGCCGGGACTTACCGGCAACATACGGGAAATGGTCAATTTTTTATCAAAGGATCCGCGACCAATGCCCGTGATCTGGATGTTAACCAAATTGATACTAACAGCCGTGAAATTCGCGGGCATATATTCTCCGGCGGGCAATTTGATCTTGATAATTTAAAATTTGCCGGAGATACATGGCAGTGGGACTATGCTTTCAATTGGGTCAGCGACGACACTTACCTCAGGCGTTATTATCAGGATCGATCCGATGTTCTGAAAAGTCAGGTTCGCATCGAAAATTTCACAGGCCGTAATTATTTCACGGCGGGCCTTTATGGATTTCAGGGACTGGACGAAGAAGATATTGCGGCCACTACAGGTCAGGCACTACCAGCCATTGACTTAAATATGGCTTCTACGCCCGGAAAATGGGGTAATCAGTTCATACTTGACGCCAGTGCTGTTGCTATTGTCCGAACAGGCGGTGTGGATTCACAGCGCGCAAGCGTTCAGGGGGCTTGGAAGCTACCTTTAAAAACCCGGCTTGGGGATTTCTATACCTTTACCGCAAGCTTGCGGGGCGATGTATTCAATAATAATGCCCAGAGCCAACAAGACCAGTTTCTTTATACCGGAAGCAGCAAAACAGTCGCAAGAATCTTGCCACAATTTGCGGCAGACTGGAAATTGCCTTTCATTAAGAATGGCGAATCAACGCAGCAAATCATTGAGCCATTAATTTCAATCATTGTCGCGCCAAACTATCCTAATTCCCTCGATATTGTAAATGAAGATAGCCGTAATTTTGAATTTGATGAAAATAATCTCTTCAGTCACAATCGTTATAACGGATATGACAGATGGGAAGCCGGAACGAGAGTTAATTATGGCGTGCGTTATTCCCTATATTCCGGCAGGACCTCTGTCATCGCGACCATAGGCCAGAGTTTTCGCCTTCAATCATCGGAGGCTTTCCCTGCTGGTTCCGGGTTCGAAGGAAAGTCATCCGACTTTGTGGGTCGTCTTGATTTTATTTTTGGGGATTATTTTGATTATATCCATCGATTTCGTCTGGACAAAAACAGTTTAAGGCTTCGTCGTAACGAGATGATTCTTTCCGGCGGGACAAAAAAATTCAGAGCCTCTATGCGTTATCTTGATTTAGATAGAGACGCCGCAGACTTAAGGAATACTGAGTTTGAAAATCGCCAAGAGTTCGGAACGGGCCTTCAGGTTTTTGTAACCAATAGTTGGACGCTCCATGGCAGTTGGGTGCGCGACCTGCTTAAAAAAGACACAATTTCTTACGATGCTGGCATTCGTTTCAAGAATGAATGTTTGGAATTTGGCATACGATATGAAAAACGGCTAACGACAGACAGGGATATTACGCCGTCCAGTAGTTTTCATTTAAGACTGGTCTTAAAACACCTGGGATGAATTGCCTTTTGATTTTTCCATTGTTTATCAGTATAGATATGTAGTAAAATTCAAAATCAGACCAAAAACAGGCACATGTAATATGAATTGTAGATTTCATACAAAAACATTTAAATTAGGCTTAATGAGTATCATTGGCAGTATATTGCTTTCCTCGGTAACTGCTGCCGCTCAACAACGCGCCGCGCCAGAGAAACTCAGTGACATTCAACAAATTGTGACCGTTGTTAATGACAGCCCCATATCATTATATGACCTGAAACAGCGTGTTTTGCTCTTCATGATTTCATCTAACAAACGTCAAATCACGCCAGAAGAACAGCAATATATGAACCAGCAGGCCTTGCAAAGCCTTATTGATGACAAATTAAAAACCCAGGAAGCGAGTAATTATAAAACCGTCATCAGCAAAGAAGAACAAGAAGAATCCTTTACGACCTATGCCCAGCAAATGCGTATCACGCCCCAGCAGCTGGAACAACAGCTAAACCAAACCGGCATCCTCAAAGAATCAATGTTAAAACAGATTGAAGCCTCTTTGGCCTGGGAACAGGTCGTCGGCGGTCTGTTGATGCCTCAGGTCAGTATCAGCGATGAAGAAATTCATTCGATACTCGACAGAATGCAGAATAATAAAGGGCAATATGAATATCATCCGCTAGAAATTTTCCTGCTCGTATCAGAAAATGATAAACGGGAAGAAAGCAGAATTGCCGCGACAAAAATCATTGAACAACTGAATAATAACGCGCCCTTTCAGGTTATGGCCCGCCAATTTTCACAATCAACAACGTCTGCGGTCGGCGGGGATTTGGGCTGGCTCATGGAATCGCAACTTAATCCGGAAATGATGTCTGCTCTTGTAGATATGAAACAAGGACAGATTGCAGGGCCAATCGAAACTGAAGACGGTTTTTATATCCTTCAATTGGCGGGCAAAAGACAAGTCCTGACCGCCAGTAAAACAGATGCCCGTGTTGATTTGCAGCATATGTTCTTCGAAGTTTCTGACAAGGCACAAAGCGAAGAATTGGACGCCTTGGAAAAAACGATTACCGCTGCCGCAAAAAAAATTGTAAACTGTGAAAACCTAGACGCGCAAGGTAAGGCACTCGGCGCAAAAGAAACCGGAAGTCTGGGCAACTTGGCTATTTCAGACCTGCCGCAAAATCTTCATGAGACGCTGCTTGAAACTGAGATTGGCCACGCAACCCCCCCCATCAAAGAAGAGGCCGGTTACCGCGTGTTTGTCGTTTGTGATAGAAAAGCCCCTGAAATCAGGTTGCCCGATTACGACAGTGTTGAAGGAAGCCTGTCACAGCAGCGCGTTGGCCTCATAGCGCGGCGTCACCTCAGAGACTTACGGCGCGATGCCATTATCGACTATAAATAGCTCCCTTCCTCAGCCTCTTCCTCAGGCCCCTCCTCTGGCCATATCAGCGGGCGAGCCGGCTGGTATCGGCCCTGAAATTATCTTGAAAAGCTGGACTGAACGACATAGGCAGGCTTTACCAGCCTTTTTTGTGGTGGGAACCCCGCAAATATTTCTGGAGACGGCCCACCAGTTGGGCCTGAATGTACCTGTGCATATCATTAGGTCACCGGATGAAACCAAAGATGTTTTTATCAATCATTTGCCAATATATGACCTTGGGTCAGAAATTAACCATGAATTATTTCAATTTGGCACCCCCTCAACGGCGACGGCAAACATGACTATCAGTGCCATAAAAAAATCAGTAGATTTTATTTTCAAAGGCAAAGCCGCCGGATTGATCACAGCGCCAATCCAGAAATCAACCCTTTATGACGCGGGCTTTACCTGTCCCGGTCATACGGAATATCTGGCAGAATTATGCGAAAAATATACGTCTCGGCCTGAAACGCCGGTGATGATGCTCGTATCCGACTATTTGCGCGTTGTTCCCCTGACCATCCATATGGCGCTGCGCGATGTTTCAAAGTCAATCACTGCCGATTTAATCACGCAAATTTGCTCTAAAATACATAAAGCTCTGAAGCAGGATTTTTGCCTTGAACCCCCCCGCATCGTCGTTGCCGGATTAAATCCCCATGCCGGCGAAAATGGCACAATGGGCGAAGAGGATGAACAGATCATTCGACCCGCCATAGATCACTTGCGGGCGCAGGGCATGAATATTCAAGGCCCCCGGCCCGCCGACACCCTGTTTCATGCCGCCGCCCGCACCACATATGATGCGGCATTATGCATGTATCATGATCAGGCCCTGATCCCCATCAAAACTTTGGACTTTGACGGCGGCGTTAATGTTACCCTTGGATTGCCTATCGTGCGTACATCACCTGATCATGGCACGGCCTTGGATATTGCCGGCAAAAATCTGGCCAGCCCAAAGAGTATGATCAACGCCATAAAATTAGCGGATAAAATATATCAAAACCGTCAAAACGGGATCAAAGAAAATGTATGAAGATGGTCTGCCGCCCCTGCGGGATGTGATTAGCCGTTACGAGCTGAACGCCAAAAAATCTTTGGGCCAGAATTTCCTCACCGACTTGAATTTAACCGGTAAGATTGCCCGCTCTGCCGAGGGGATGGGCGGGTGCAGCTTAAAGGATTCCATAGTCTATGAAGTCGGCCCCGGCCCCGGTGCCCTCACCCGCGCCCTATTGATGAACGGCGCGCATCGTGTTGTTGCCGTGGAAATGGATCCACGCTGCATCGAGGCTCAAAAAGAAATCCAAGCCGCCTATCCCGGTAAATTGGACGTATTTGAAGGCGATGCGCTTCTGATGGATGAGCGCGACTTAATTGGCGATACCGAAGGACGTCCGGTTAAAATCATCGCCAATCTGCCCTATAATGTGGGCACGGCTTTGCTGGTAAAATGGTTGACTGTGAGCGATTGGTTGCCGTGGTACAGTTCATTAACCCTTATGTTTCAAAAGGAAGTCGGCCAGCGTATCATCGCAGAGCCGCGCAGTAAGGCATATGGCCGCCTTTCCATTCTTGGGCAGTTTCGGGCCGATACGAGAATAATGTGTGATGTTCCCGCCCGGGCCTTCACTCCTGCGCCAAAAGTCACCTCCTGCATTGTTAATATCATCCCGAAAGCCGAACAAGCCCACACCCCAAAACAGGAAATACTGGAAAAAGTTGTTTACGCCGCCTTCAACCAACGCCGCAAAATGCTCCGTACCAGCCTTAAGGCCTTAGGCAAAGCTCCCTTACCTTACCTGAAAGCCGCAAACATCACCCCAACCTGCCGCGCAGAAGAATTAACGATCGAAGATTTTTGCCGTCTGGCAAAGGCCTATGAGCAATAACCGTCTATTCTTCGCCCGTAATGTCATGAACGAATGAGACAAGGCCGGTTTGGCGCGCGCGTTTCAGGCGTTCGGCCTGCAATATGGAAAAAAGCTGCTGCTCGGATTGTTCAAGATAATCATTGACGATGATATAGTCATATTCCGCCCAATGGCTGATTTCCTGATTGGCCTTTGACATACGTTTGGCAACAACCTCAGCACTATCCTGCGCGCGGTTTTTCAGGCGGCGTTCCAATTCAGCCTTGCTGGGCGGCAAAATAAATACCCGCACAAGGTCTTTGGCGACTTTTTGGGATAGCTGCTGCGTGCCCTGCCAGTCAATATCAAACAGGACGTCCCGGCCTTCTTGCAGGGCAGTTTCCACTTGGGCTGCGGGTGTGCCGTAATAATTATCAAATACGCGTGCATGCTCCAGAAAACCATCCTGTGCCACAAGTTCTTCAAATTCAGCCGTTGAGACAAAGTTATAGTCAACCCCGTCCTGCTCGCCGGTGCGGGGGCTTCTTGTGGTCATGGATACGGACAGGGTAATATTATCGTCTTTTTTCAATAACAGGCGCGACAAGGTGGATTTGCCCGCGCCGGAGGGGGAGGACAGAACCAAAAGCAAGCCACGGCGTTGAATGTTTTTAATCATGGTTTCCCTATTCAATATTCTGAACTTGTTCACGGAACTGATCAATGGTTGTTTTCAGTGACAAACCAACATTGGTCAGGCGAATGTCATAGGCTTTACTGCATAATGTATTGGCTTCGCGGTTAAATTCCTGAGTCAAAAAATCAAGTTTACGGCCAATCTGGCCATTGGCTTTCATGTGGCCGCGCGCCGCCTCAATATGCGCATAGAGCCGGTCAATTTCTTCCTTGATATCTGCCTTGGTGGCCAGCAGCACCACCTCTTGAGCAATACGGTCAGGATCAAGGGCGGTTTTATCATCCAAAAGCGCGTTTACTTTTTCCATATAACGCTCTTTAATCAAATGCGGTAATCCCGCCGCGATACCATCGGCTTCCTTAACCAGCCGCTCTATCTCGTCAAGGAGCCCCGTCAAAACATTCTGCATCGCAGAACCTTCGCTATCACGGGCCAGTTTAAAGGCTGTCAAAACATCGGCAAAAGATTTCTCCAGCGCAATATTGCGGGCTTTGATCACCCCTTCGTCTTCTTCTGCTTCCCCATATTGAATGACATCTTTTATGCCCATAAGCGCATCAAGACTTGGCTGCGGCAGATGGTTATTCATAGCAGTTTCAACGGCAACGGCGACCAATTGATCCAGCATTCCCTGATTCACTTTGATCGCGGCACCATCCGCATCACGGTTCATCTGAAGGTTGATATTAATCGACCCACGGGCGATGTTTTCTTTCATGGATTTACGGGCCATCTGTTCAATGGCCTCCATCCCGTGAGGCGTCCGGCACCTGATATCAAGGGCGCGGCCATTGACGCTTTTTATTTCCCATGTCCAATGATAATTTTCATAATTGCCGGCGGCGCGGGCGAACCCTGTCATACTTGATAATGTCATGTCTAAAGCTTTTAATCTTTCAATGTTGCGACTATAGTCTTTGTAAATACTCGCAGGTTATAACAGGAATAAACCCATATGAAAAATCCAAAATCGATTCTTATTACAGGCGGCAGTAGCGGCATTGGCGAAGCCCTGGCCAAAGACTATGCCAAAGAGGGCATAACCCTGTTTCTAAGTGGCCGAAATGCAGAAAGATTAAGCCAAGTGAAAGATAATTGCCTTTCCCTCGGCGCTGATGTTCATACGGCCCTTGTTGATACGGCTGATGAAACGGCCATGTCCGACTGGATCATATCATGCGATGAAATTGCGCCCCTTGATCTTGTAGTCGCGAACGCCGGGATTGGTGATGGCTTTACCACCGACATGGATTTGGGCGAGCATACAAAAAAGATTTTTGACGTGAATGTCTCCGGCGTATTTAACACCATTCATCCCGCCATTCGAATTATGCAAAAAAGAAAAAAAGGTCAGATCGCGCTCATCTCATCCCTTGCGGGGTATCATGGCCTGCCAACGGCCCCGGCTTATTCCACATCCAAGGTATGCATTAAGGCCTACGGCGAGGCTCTGCGCGGCTTATATGCCTCGCGCGGCATCGAAATCAACGTCATCTGTCCGGGGTTTGTCAAAAGCCCCATGACCGCCACAAATAACTTTCCCATGCCTTTCCTGATGGAAACCGATGATGCCATCAAAGCCCTGCGGCGCGGCCTTGAAAAAAATCAGGCCCGCATTACCTTCCCTTGGCAATTAAGTCTTATATTCGGATTTATGGTCAGGTTTTTCCCTGAGTGGTTATTTGACCGGATTTTCAGAGTGATGCCCGCTAAAAATTAATTCTCACTATTCTTTTTTTTCTCAATTTTGCGCCATTTTCTAACATTTTTCAGATGCTCGCGCAGGGTTTTTGCAAAGGCATGACCGCCAGTACCGTCTGCAACAAAATAAAGATCATCTGTTTTGAGCGGATTTAACACGGCCTTGATAGAAGCCCGTCCCGGGTGGGCAATGGGGGTTGGCGGCAAGCCCCTGATTTTATAGGTATTATAGGGATTATCCGCCTTCAGGTCTGACTTATATATTGGCCGGCCCAGAAAGCCCTTTCGATCAATACCATAAATTACCGTCGGATCCGTCTGAAGCCGCATATTTTTACGCAGGCGATTGATAAATACGCCTGCGATATGCGCCCGCTCATGAGAAGCGGCGGTCTCTTTTTCAACGATTGAGGCTAAAATCAACGCGTCTTCCATGGACAGCAGAGGCAAGTCATCTGCTCTTTTGTCCCATATTCCCTCCATAAGGTCCATCTGTCTGCCCTGCATCATACGGATCAGGTCATGGCGGGGTGTATTCTTGGTATATTGGTAGGTATCGGGTAACAGGGAGCCTTCTCTTGGCAAATCCACAATGGGATCGCTCAGATTATCAATATTGTTCAGATAATCTGTGATTTGCCAGCTTGTCCAGCCTTCTACGATGGTTAAGCGGTGCTGAATAACCTTGCCGCTGGATAAGATCATCATGATATCAAACATACTGGAATTTTTTGGAATGACGAATTCACCCGCGCGTAAATTCCGCTCAAGGCCTGATAATTTCACACCGGCCTTAAAGATTTTTTGGCTGCTGATCAACCCCAGATTTTCCAATTCCCATGCGGTGCGTATGACGCCCTGCCCCTTTGGCAGCTCATAAACCATGTCATGGCCCATGGGGCCTGTTTCATAAAAAGCCCGGTAGCCCAAATAAAAAAACAGCGCCGAAAATCCGGCGCTGCCTATCAATAATAAAATAATATATTTCCGCAGCCCCCTCATAAGCAGGCTACACGGCCTTGAGGATAATAGAGGCATTGGTTCCGCCAAAGCCAAAGCTGTTGGATAAAATAGCCTTGATACCTGTTTTATGCTGCGCTTCATGGGGGACAAGATTAATGCCTGAAATGCCCTCTGATGGATTATCCAGATTAAGCGTTGGCGGGATTTCACCCCGGTTCATCGCCAAAATACTGAATATAGCCTCAGTACTCCCCGCAGCCCCAAGCATATGTCCAATGGAAGATTTTGTTGATGACATGGCAATGCTGCCTGCTGCGTCGCCAAATATTCTTTTAACCGCAGCAAATTCAATTTCATCACCAAGCGGCGTTGACGTTCCGTGGGCATTCACATAGCCAATATCCTCAGGCGTTAAGCCAGAGCGTTTAAAGGCGGCCTGCATGGCGCGGTATGCGCCGCTACCGTCTGGCGACGGGGCCGTCACATGATAGGAATCACCGGACATGCCGTAACCCACCACTTCCGCATAGATTTTTGCGCCGCGTTTTTTAGCATGCTCATATTCTTCCAAAATCAGCATCCCTGCGCCCTCACCAATGACAAAACCATCCCGGTCCCGATCATAGGGCCGCGAAGCTTTCTCAGGTGTGTCATTAAACCGCGTACTCAAAGCCTTGGCTTGGGCAAACCCTGCAACGCCAACTTGGCAAATTGCTGCTTCGCCGCCGCCCGCAACCATCACATCAGCATCATCCAACGCAATCATTCGCGCCGCATTACCAATGGCATGGGTTCCCGTGGCACAAGCCGTAACAATCGCATGATTTGGCCCTTTTAAGCCATTACGAATAGAAACATTGCCGGAAATCAGATTAATCAAACAACGCGGTATAAAAAATGGGCTAACGCGCCGCACGCCCCGCTCATGCATATTGATAGATTCATTTTGAATGCCCGGAAGTCCGCCAATGCCCGACCCCGTCAAAATGCCCGTTCGCCATTGTTCTTCATCGGTTGTCGGTTTCCAGCCGGCATCCGCCAAGGCCATTTCAGACGCCGCGATACCATATAGAATAAAATCATCAATGCGGCGGCGTTCTTTCGCGCTCATCCAGTCATCTGCATTGAATGTGCCATTGCTGCCGTCCCCAAGGGGAACTTCACAGGCAATTTGTGCGGAAAGCCCTTCGGCATCAAATCTTGTAATTGGCCCCGCGCCGGATTCCCCGGCGATCAGGCGTTTCCAGGTTTCCTCTAATCCTGATGCAAGCGGGGTAACAAGTCCCATTCCAGTAACAACTACACGTCTCATCGTTCTACCTTCTGTTTTATTGCAATGATTTAAATTATATTTAAAGCAGACTATGCCAAAATTAACAAGACCGCGAGCAGAGTATTTTTATGATAAAATACAAATATACTCGCGGTCAAAATTATTTTGTCAATAAGCTATCTAGCGATGCTTTAAGCATTCGTACCGATAAAGTCGATAGCATCCTTCACAGTAAGTATTTTTTCAGCGGCGTCATCAGGGATTTCACAACCAAATTCTTCTTCGAAGGCCATTACGAGTTCAACGGTATCAAGACTATCCGCCCCCAGATCATCAATAAAGCTTGAACTATCGGTAACTTTGTCTTCTTCAACGCCCAAATGTTCTACAACGATTTTTTTCACGCGTTCAGCTACGTCACTCATATTTTTATTCCTATTCTAATGGGGCAATGGAAATGCCCGGATTTCGAAATTCACAGAAACAGTATTTAATATTCTATTCTACTTTTACAAGCAAAAGAAATAAAAAGACTGAATTAATAATCTTTTCAAGAATTGACTTTTTTCGAGCCGCCTATTCTCCGGTGGCTTCCTAGCACATTAATCCTCTTATTGCCAAGAATAAAAGTTAACCCATATTATAATTAGCGTTAAATCATCACCATTCCGCCATTAATATGCAGGGTTTGCCCCGTCACATAGGCGGCCTCATCACTGACCAGATAAACGGCGCCGGCGGCGATTTCATACCCGAACCCAAGCCGTTTCATCGGCACATTCATCAACAGGTTATTTTTTTGATCATCACTTAATACGTCAGTCATAGGGCTTTCGATAAAGCCCGGCGCAATAGCATTCACCGTAATATTACGCGACGCCAGTTCCTGCGCCAGACTTTTGGTCATACCAATCATGCCGGCCTTAGACGCCGCGTAATTGACTTGCCCCGGATTTCCCGTCACACCAACAATAGAGCTAATATTGACAATCCGGCCATATCGGCGTTTCATCATTCCGCGCATCAAACCTTGTGATAATTTAAAGGCCGCCTTCAAATTGACCTGCATCACATCATCCCATTCTTCATCTTTCATGCGCATGGCGATGTTATCGCGGGTAATTCCGGCGTTGTTAACGAGTATATCCACCTGCCCCATGGCCTCTTCCGCCGCTTTTGGCAAAGCCGCTACAGACTGCGGATCAGATAGATTGGCCGGAACTACAAAAGCCCCCTCGCCCAATTCGGCAGCCAATGCCTCCAATGGCGCTATCCGCGTTCCTGAAAGGGCAACTTTCGCGCCGGCCTTATGAAGTGCTGTTGCTATTGCCTTCCCAAGCCCTCCGGAGGCCCCTGTAATCAAGGCGCATTTACCTGCTAAATCAAACATAATCAAATCTCCAAAAATAATTTATTTTAAACTGGCGGCAAAAGCCTCAATATCAGCGGGAGATTGAAGTGACGTTCCCGTCATCTCGCGGCAAATTCGCCGCACCATCCCCGTCAGGACTTTACCTGTTCCCGCTTCCACAATCTTGTCCACGCCAAGTTCATGCATTTTCAATATTGTTTCGCGCCAGCGTACCCGGCCCGTCACCTGCTCTACGAGGTATTTTCTAATATTTTCCGGATTACTTTCCGGCGCAGCCGTGACATTGGTCAAAATTGGAATGACGGGCTTAAAAATATTTGTGTCCGCCAGGGCATCAGCCATTTCCTCTGCCGCGGGCCGCATGAGCGCGCAATGGAACGGCGCACTGACCGGCAGTATAATCCCCCTCTTTGCCCCTTTTTCCTTCGCCATCTCAATCGCCCGTTCTACGGCCGCCTTATGGCCACTTATCACCACCTGCCCATCCGCATTATCATTCGCCGCAGTGCAAACTTCTTCTTGTTCTGCCGCCTCTTCCGCAACTTTCTGAACCGCCTCAAAATCTAGCCCGAGAATGGCCGCCATGGCCCCGACACCAACAGGAACAGCACGTTGCATCGCTTCGCCGCGCAATTTCAACAGCCGCGCAGTATCCTCAAGCTTTAAAGCCCCAGAAACCGTAAGCGCGGAATATTCCCCGAGAGAATGGCCCGCAACATATGCCGAAACCTCGCGCAATTTCACATCAAAATCTTTTTCCAAAACGCGTATGACAGCAACGCTCACGGCCATTAACGCCGGCTGCGCATTTTGCGTTAACGTAAGATCATCTGAGGGCCCTTCGAACATAAGCCCGGAAAGATTTTGACTGAGAGCGTCATTCACTTCTTCAAAAACCTGCGCCGCAACGGGCATATTCTGGGCAAGCTCCTTGCCCATGCCAACGGACTGGCTGCCTTGACCGGGAAAAACAAAAGATCGCGTCATAATCGGGAATTCCTTATGGGTTTATATTTGCAGACTAATGTCATAGCAATTGGCGAAATTCTGTCAAGAAAACTTATGTTTTTCAGCCTTTTTTGCAACATTTTATTTAAGCTGTGGCAAGTCCATTATAATTGCCGCGAAAAAAAACACCAAAAAGCCCATATATCCCTTGTTTTTGCTTGTTCATCCTGTATATTGCGCCGCTTCAGGGTGTTCTTAAAGTTAAGAATGCCTCGGTTTGTTATGTCGGTTAATATTGTAATGTGACGATTTGATATTCGTAATCACCCCGATCAGAAGGCCGTTAAATGAAATATTGAAAAAAAGGAGCAGCCGTAAATGGCTTTATACGAACATATATTTATCGCACGCCAGGATATCCAACCCCAACAGGTTGAAGCGATTACAGCAGATTTGACTAAAATCGTTGAAGATAATGGCGGCAAAATTACGAAAACCGAACAATGGGGCATTCGTACCCTTGCGTATCGGATTAAAAAATACAAAAAAGGCCACTATGTCTTAATGAATGTTGAAGGTTCCACAGAAGCAATTTCTGAGCTGGAGCGAAATGAGCGCCTTCATGAAGATGTCGTTCGTTTTATGACCATTCGGGTTGAAGAATTCGAAGAGGGTGATTCCGTTGTATTACGTGCAAGAGACCGTGACACACGTCCTTCACGTTTTGAAAATCGCGACAATCGCCCGCGCTTTGAAAATAAAAAAACTACAGCAAAGCCTGAAGTAACAGCAAAACCTGCAACAGAATAAGGAGAATCTCAAATGGCTGAACAACGATCCGATAGCGATAACACACGCCGTCCTTTTTTCAGACGCCGTAAAACATGTCCTTTCTCTGGTGCCAATGCCCAGACAATCGACTATAAAGACGTCCGTCTTCTCACCAAATTTATTTCCGAACGTGGAAAAATTGTCCCAAGCCGCATCACCGCTGTTTCAACAAAGAAACAACGTCAATTGGCCAAAGCAATCAAACGCGCACGCAACTTGGCACTTATGCCATATATCGTTAAATAGGGGGAATGAAACATGGAAATCATACTTCTTGAACGTGTTCGCAAACTTGGACAAATTGGTGATGTTGTAACCGTAAAAGACGGTTATGCACGGAATTTTCTCTTACCTGAGAAAAAAGCTCTTCGCTCCACCAAAGCCAACAAGGCATATTTTGAAACTCAGCGGGTCACTATCGAAGCCAGAAACCTGGAAGCTAAGGTGGAAGCTGAAACTGTTGCCAGTAAATTAGACGGCGCATCCGCCATTCTTATTCGTCAAGCCGGCGAATCTGGCAATCTTTATGGCTCCGTATCGGCGCGTGACATCGCGGTATCACTTAATGAGCAAGACCTTAAAATAGATCGTAGCCAAGTTGTTCTGGATCATGCCGTTAAATACTTAGGTATTTATACCATCCAGATCAAACTTCACGCCGAAGTTATGGCCAATATCAGCATCAATGTCGCCCGCTCCTTAGCTGAAGCTGAGATGCAAACAAAAGGCCTTGAGGCTAAAACAGCCGAAGATGAACTTAATGTTTCTGTCGAAGATTACTTCGAAAACGAAGAAGATGCAGAAGACGCATTAACCGCTGACAGTGAAGAAGAAACATCTGAAGAAGTTGTTACTGAAGAAACTGAAGAACAAAAAAGCGAATAATATCCACCAACCTTCAAAAATAATTATTAAAGGAGCTACTGTAATAGTAGCTCCTTTTTTGTCCAATGCGGTTGCTCAATATGATATAGTTGATTCGTAAAAGGATACGCGAAAAACATATGACAGATTTTCCAGACATACCCATTGATGACATTTCACAGGATGACATTGCGCAAGATAGTAATGTTGTGGCTTATGATGCGGCGACTTTCCGGCAGTCCCCCCATAGTCTGGAGGCGGAGCAAGCTTTGCTCGGCGCTATTCTTGTCAATAACGAAGCCATGGAGCGGGTGCAGGATTTCTTAACTGACGAACATTTTGTCAATCCCGCGCATCAAAAAATTTATCTGGCAACAAAGAAGCTTATTGAAAAAGGTCTCATTGCCTCCCCCGTTACCCTAAAGCCCTATTTCGAGAATGAAGACAGCCTGGCGGACGTCGGCGGTTCTAAATATCTGGCCTCACTTGCTGGCGCGGCCGTTTCCATTATTAATTCAGCCGAATATGGCCAGATTATTCAGCAAATGGCCATCAAGCGGGAATTGATCAATGTGGGGACAGACATTGTCAATGGGGCCTATGATCACAGCATTGATGATACGCCGCAGGATTTAATTGAAGAGGCTGAGAAAAACCTTTATGCCCTCGCCGAACAAGGCAGTTCTGATGGGGGCTTCAAAAGCTTTGGCAAATCTTCTGCCGACGCGGTCAACCTCATTGAAATGGCCTTTAAAAGAGGCGGAAAGCTGGCGGGAAAAACAACCGGTTTTGACTCCATCAATAGAAAAATAGGCGGCCTGCATAAATCGGACTTGATGATTCTCGCCGGACGTCCGGCCATGGGTAAAACCGCGCTGGCCACCAATATCGCCTTTAATACAGCCAAAGCCTACCGCGATGATATGGCTTTGGGCATATCGCCCGAGGACAGCAAGGGTGCCGTGGTCGCTTTCTTCTCACTCGAAATGGCCGCAGACCAGCTCGCAGCACGCATATTGGCTGAGCAAGCCGCCCTGTCTTCACAGGACCTGCGCCAAGGTAAATTAAATCAGGAGCAATTTAACCAGCTTGCCCGTACGGCGCAGGAATTGGAAGAATTACCGCTCTTCATTGATGATACCGCATCGCTCAGTATTGGGGCCCTGCGCACCCGCGCCCGCCGCCTGAAACGGCAGCATGGTCTGGGTCTGGTCATCGTGGATTATCTTCAACTTCTTACCGCTGCGGGGCGCAATAAAAGAGGCCCCGAGAATAGAGTTCAGGAAATTTCCGAAATCACACGCGGCCTTAAAGGCCTCGCAAAAGAACTGCAAATTCCGGTTCTTGCCTTATCACAGCTTAGCCGGAATGTAGAATCACGGGACAACAAGCGCCCCCTGCTGTCTGACCTGCGTGAATCCGGCTCCATTGAGCAGGATGCGGATATGGTGACCTTTATTTATCGGCCCGAATATTATCACAATCTTGTCCAGCCGGACGAAGGGACGCCAGAACATCTTATCTGGATGGAAGAAGGCGAAAAACTGTTCGGGCTTGCTGAATTTATCATTGCCAAGCAACGCCACGGCCCAACCGGAAAAATCGATTTACAATTTGAGGCCAGCATCACCAAATTTTCTGATTTGCCTGAATCCGCTGATCGCTTACCCAAGAGAAATGATTAATGGGATTCGAAGATTCTTTGCCAGATTCGCTACCTGATTTCCCCCCGGATTGTCTGGCCACCCTGACCATAAATTTAGGCACCCTTATTCGTAATTACAAAAGCTGCATTCAGCTCGCAGGCGACACAGAATGCGCCGGCGTGGTCAAGGCCGATGCTTATGGTATGGGCATAACCCACGTGGCGCCGGCTTTATTTCATAAGGCGAATTGCCGGATTTTCTTTGTTGCCAATCTCGCTGAGGCGATAAAATTACGCCGAATACTCCCTGATACCGTCATATATGTTCTCAATGGTGTTTTCTCAGGTCATGAGGGTTATTTTATCAAGAATAATCTCCGGCCCGTGTTAAATGATTTGACGCAAACGGCCTTATGGCAAGCCGTATCCCCTGAGAATCGCCCGGCATGCGCCATACATTTTGATACGGGTATCAATCGGTTGGGACTAAGCCCGAAAGAAACCACTCAATTCATTAATGATGTGAGCGCGCGGAAGGGGCTTGATATTTCACTGATTATGAGCCACCTCGCCTGCTCTGACGATCCGGATAACCCCATGAATGCTCAGCAATTGGCTGACTTCAAAGCCATCACCCGTAATTTTCCGGATATTCCGGCCAGCCTTGCCAATTCCGGCGGGATTCTGCTGGGGCCGGATTATTATTTTGATCTGGTTCGGCCCGGAATTTTAATGTATGGCGGCAATCCTTCCAAAGGGGCCATGCCGAAGAACATAAAGGTTCCTTTTCAAATCCTTGGGAAAATATTGCAAATTCGTACCGTGGACGCTGGCCAATCTGTTGGTTACGGGGCCACTTGGACAGCAAAGCAGTCTCGCCATATTGCAACCATAAATATTGGTTACGGCGATGGTTATCCGCAAATGTTTAACAATTGTGGCTGGGTCTGTATTAAAGGAGTGAAGGTGCCTGTTGTGGGCCGCGTTTCCATGGATATGATTACGGTTGATGTGACAGACCTATACCCGCAAAAAATTGACCCCGAATGTGATGTTGAACTTCTGGGGCCGCATATAACACTTGAAATGGCGTCGGAAGTCTCTACCTTAAGCCAATATGAAATCCTGACCGGCGTACGGGAAAGATATCAACGAATTTATATATAAAATAATTAGGGGTTATAATGAATTTTCTTGCCGTCATAGGACGGATTACATTCGGTTTTCTACAAGCCACAGGGCGGCTCGGGGTTTTTGCAGGCACCGCCATATCTCATATGGCTGCCCCGCCGTTTTATTTCCGATCACTCCTCCAGCAAATGATGACCATTGGCTATTATTCCTTGCCCGTTGTCGGCCTGACCGCACTCTTCACCGGGGCAGCCCTCGCCCTTAATATTTATGAAGGCGGGTCACGTTTTAATGCAGAAAGCGCCCTACCCACCATCGTTGTCATCGGGATTGTTCGCGAACTTGGACCTGTGCTTTGTGGTTTGATTGTTGCGGGCCGCGTCAGCGCCTCCATGGCGGCGGAAATTGGCACCATGCGCGTGACAGAACAGATTGACGCCATGTCAACCCTATCTACGGATCCCTTTAAATACCTGATTGCACCGCGGATCGTTGCCACGACACTCATGATGCCTTTCATGCTGGTGATCGTGGCGGATGTCATTGGCGTTATGGGCGGTTTTTTAATAGCCACAGGAAAGCTCGGGTTTAATGCCGGCAATTACATGAGCGTAACTATGGATTTCCTTGAAATAAAGGATATTTATGCCAGCCTGACCAAGGCCGCTGTTTTTGGTTTTTTCATCTCCCTTATGGGCTGTTATCACGGCTATCATAGCCGCGGCGGCGCGCAGGGTGTGGGCATAGCCACCACCAATGCGGTGGTCTCGGCCTGTATGCTTATTCTTTTATCAAATTACCTCGTAACGGAGATATTTTTCGCAACATGACGGATACGCCAAAAATAAGCCTTAAAGGCCTTCATAAACAATTTGGCCCAAAGATTGTGCTGGATAGCATCGATCTTGATATTATGCCCGGCGAGTCCATGGTCATCATTGGGGGATCCGGATCCGGAAAATCAGTTACCTTAAAATGTATTTTAGGGCTTTTACATCCGCAAAGCGGCAGCATCAAAGTTGACGGCGAAGAAACCATCGGAATGGGCCGAAAGGATCGAAAAAGAATTCAGGAAAAATTTGGTATGTTATTTCAGGGCGCTGCCCTGTTTGACAGTCTTCCGGTATGGGAGAATGTCACCTTTGGATTGCTTGCCGCAGGGAAAGCAAAGCGGCGGGAAGCAAAAGAAATCGCCATCGAAAATTTACGCAGTGTCGGCTTAAGCCCTGATGTAGCTCATTTAAGCCCTGCGGAATTGTCGGGCGGTATGCAGAAACGGGTGGGGCTCGCCCGGGCCATTGCCAGCAAGCCGGAAATTATATTTTTTGATGAACCAACAACCGGTCTTGACCCCATCATGGCCGATGTGATCAATGAATTGATCGTAGAGCGTGTGAAAGAAATGGGCGTAACAGCCCTGACCATTACCCATGATATGTCAAGCGTACGCAAAATAGCCGATAAGGTCGCAATGATTTATAAGGGTAATATCATCTGGTCAGGCCCGCGAAATGATATTGACAATAGCGGAAATGCCTATGTAGAGCAATTCATTCACGGAAGAGCCGAAGGCCCAATTCAGATGGAAGTCCTAAAGGCATAACAGCCGAAAGTATATTTTATGGCCAAAGAGCGCAAAATTTTTGTCTGTCAATCCTGCGGTGCCACATCAGGTAAATGGGCGGGGCAATGTGAAGCCTGCAATGAATGGAACAGCATTGTTGAAGAACAAAATATTAGCCACCCCACAGGGCTTGGCAAGGCGTCCGGAAATCGACATAAAGGCCATATCATTACCTTAAACGACCTTGAGGGGGAAGAAGCCCCGCCGGCGCGTTTAATTTCCAATATTGGCGAATTTGACCGGGCATGCGGCGGCGGGCTTGTCCCCGGTTCTGCCATATTAATTGGGGGTGATCCCGGTATCGGAAAATCCACGATTTTACTGCAGGCCGTCGGCAAATTGGCCTCTAATGATATTAAAACTGTTTATATATCCGGCGAGGAATCCATATCACAGGTGCGTATGCGTGCCAAAAGACTGGGACTTCATAAAAGCCCCGTCAGATTGGGCGCAGAAACGAATTTGCGGGATATTCTGACCACCTTGGACAAAGAGGCCGGGCTTCAGGTGGTGGTCATCGACAGTATCCAGACCATGTATGCCGATACGGTGGATAGCGCGCCGGGAACCGTGACGCAGGTTCGCACCTGCGCTCAGGAACTGATCCGATATGCCAAACGCAAAAATGTCTGCATTTTTCTGGTTGGCCATGTGACCAAGGATGGTCAAATTGCGGGACCGCGTGTTTTGGAACATATGGTCGATACCGTACTTTATTTTGAAGGCGACAGAGGCCATCAGTTCAGAATTCTGCGGGCGGTGAAAAATCGTTTTGGCGGCACCGATGAGATTGGTGTTTTTGAAATGAGCGACCTTGGCCTGCAAGAAGTTTCGAACCCGTCGGCCCTGTTCATCGGCAACAGGTCTGGCGACATCAGTGGGTCAGCGATCTTTGCCGGAATGGAAGGCTCCCGGCCTATGCTTGTGGAGATACAGGCCCTTGTGGCCCCCTCCTCTCTTGGCCAGCCCCGGCGGGCTGTTGTCGGATGGGATAATGGCCGACTTGCCATGATTATCGCCGTGCTTGATGCGCGCTGCGGCCTTGGACTTGGTGCTTATGATATTTATCTTAATGTGGCAGGCGGCCTGCGTATTACGGAACCGGCGGCGGATATCGCCGTTGCGGCGGCCTTAATATCCTCGTTATCCGACCGTCCTATACCGGAAGAAACCATTTTGTTTGGTGAAATCAGCCTGTCCGGCGAGATTAGGCCCGTATCACAAGCTGGCGCGCGGCTCAAAGAATCCGCGAAACTTGGCTTTATACAGGCTTACCTGCCCGCTAATATCAAACATAAGGGTAAAGACATGAAATTTAACGAACTTGACCAGATCAGCAAATTAGTCGATCTTATTGCCCAAGACGCATTATAAAAAGGAAAATTGATTTTGCTTACAAGCGATTTATATCAAGGGTTTACCGTAAATCCACTGGATGTCGTGGTTCTTATAATTCTGGTAATCTTCGGCATTGCTTCATACGCTCGGGGGTTTACCGCGTCGGCTTTGACGCTTGCGGCTTGGGGCGGCGCCTTCATGGCGACAAGTTATTTTGCCCCAATTGTCATTCCTCATATCTATGACATTATTCAGCCCGAATTAATCGCTTTTGTCATTACTTATGCGGTTATGTTTGCGCTCAGCCTGTTCATTTTGAAATTTTTCGCCGGGATGATCGGCAGAATGGTTAGAAACAGTGACATTGGTTCGCTTGATAGTGCCATGGGCCTGCTGTTTGGTTTATTCAGCGGGATGTTTGTGATCAGTGCGGTTTATATGATCACGACCCCCTTCATATCAGGTAATAATCATCCCGCGTGGTTTCAAGAGGCAAAATCCAGACCTCTTGTTCAATATGGGGCCAGCATGATTTCCGCCATGAACCCTTATTTCGACACTCTGGATCTCGAAGAAAAACGTAAAGACCTGGAAGCTCTTGAACGCATGAAAAAGATGATTCCCTCCTTTCCGTCAAATGATAAGAAAGATCAAAATGACGAACCATATAAAAAGGAAAATCAGAAAGAAATGGACAAATTATTCGAGAAATTGTCTGATGGCTAAAAAAAGGTTTCTTTCTGCTATGATAGACCATATAAGGCCAAAAGTCCCATTTTGATGAGTTGATATATGACAGATCGAAATCGCCCACCGCTTATTTTGCCTCCCTTCGTCCCGCATTTATTTGCTGAGGATAAATTTCATGATGAATGCGGCGTATTCGGCATATGTAATCATGCTGAATCTGCGGCCCATACCGTTCTTGGGCTTCATGCACTTCAACATAGGGGGCAAGAAGCCGCAGGTGTCGTATCCTGTCATAAGGAGCAATTCCATTCCCATAAATCTTTAGGTCATGTTGCGGATAATTTTAATGCCCAGCCGGTGATAGAATCACTTCCCGGCGATAGTGCCATTGGCCATGTCAGATATTCCACGGCTGGCGGCGCGGGCCTGCGTAATATCCAGCCTTTATTCGCCGATTTAGCCTCAGGCGGTTTTGCCGTCGCCCATAATGGTAATTTGACGAACGCCCTCACCCTTCGCCAATTGCTCGTGAGCAAGGGGGCTATTTTCCAATCCACATCTGATTCCGAAGTCATCATGCATCTTGTCGCAACCAGCACCTATCTGGCACTCAAAGACCGTTTCATTGATACATTGCGCCGGATCGAAGGGGCCTTTGCCATTGTCGCGCTGAGCAAAGACAGCTTGATTGGTGCCCGTGATCCTCTTGGGGTTCGGCCTTTGGTATTGGGAAAATTATCTGACAGCAGTTATATTTTTGCCTCGGAAACCTGCGCCTTGGATATCATTGGCGCGGAATTTATTCGTGATGTGGAACCGGGCGAAGTTGTCACTATCAATGGCAAAGGCATTAGTTCCGTTAAACCCTTCCCCCTACAAAAATCACGGGCCTGCCTGTTTGAACATGTTTATTTCTCAAGACCCGACAGCCTTACGGATGGCACAAGTATCTATAAAGTCCGCAAGAATATCGGCAAGGAGCTCGCCAAAGAATCCAACATCAAAGCAGATTTAGTCGTCCCCGTACCGGACTCTGGAACGCCGGCCGCCATTGGTTATGCTCAGGAAGCCAATATTCCCTTCGAACTTGGTATAATTCGCAATCACTATGTTGGACGAACCTTCATTGAACCCTCTGATCAAATTCGCCATCTTGGGGTTAAGTTAAAGCATAATGCCAACCGAGGTGAACTTGAGGGCAAGATAGTCGTGCTCGTTGATGACAGTATCGTGCGCGGCACCACATCCACTAAAATCGTTGATATGGTTCGCCACGCAGGGGCCAAGGAAGTCCATTTGCGTATTGCCAGCCCGCCAACCACAGACCCTTGTTATTACGGCGTGGATACACCGCAAAAGGACAAATTACTGGCGGCCAATATGACCATAGAGGAAATGACGAAATATATCGGTGCTGACAGTTTGGAGTTTATTTCCATAGATGGTCTATACCGTGCGGTATGCAATGCGGATAGAGACAATGGTTCCCCTCAATTTTGTGATGCCTGTTTCACCGGCGAATATCCAACCTCGCTCACGGATAATACTCAGGAAGACACGCCTGCGCAAATTTCTTTTCTTCAGGAAATACGTAAAAAAGTCTAAGTAATATTCCAGCCAAAAAGGTTCTCATAAATGACAAAAAAACTTGACGGTAAAATTGCCCTGATCACAGGGGCCACGCGCGGTATTGGCGCAGGGGCTGCATTGGCAATGGCCCGCGAAGGCGCGCATATCATCATGGTCGGCCGCACCACCGGTGCCTTGGAGGAAATGGATGATGCCATCTGCGAGGCGGGCGGCACGGCCACTTTGGTACCGATGAATCTCAGCGATCATGCCGCCATTGACAGATTGGGCGGTCATGTGGCTGAAAAATGGGGCAAACTTGATATTCTGGTTGGCAATGCCGGCATTTTAGGCGCAATCACCCCCCTCGGGCATATCAAACCAAAAGATTGGGATCAGTTGATGGCGATCAATGTGACCGCCAATTACCGGCTTATCCGATCCTTTGACCCGCTTTTAAAGGCCGCAGATGCCGGAAGAGCCATTTTTGTGACGTCAAGTGTTGCAGAAAGCTGCCGGCCCTTTTGGGGCGGCTATGCCATTACCAAAGCCGCGCTGAACTGTATGGTCAAAACCTATGCCAATGAGATTGTTAACACCACTAATATAAAAGCCAATATCATTAACCCCGGCCCCATCCGCACCAGCATGCGTGCCGCCGCCATGCCGGGCGAAGATCCAGGCACATTAGACACGCCCGACGATATAGCCCCTCTATTCGTAAAAATGGCCCTGCCCGAATTTCAGGAAACTGGCAAAATTATTTCCTATGCGGATTATAAGACTGGCGCGTATGGGGGTATGTTTTAGATAATAAAAACAGCATCTTGCCAATCTTTCTTAATGTCACCCTGAATTCAGTTCAGGGTCCATGCTTGAAACATCTTGAAAGCTGAAGAATGGATTCTGAAATAAATTCAGAATGACAAAAAATAAGAAGGATTTTACTTCCGCTCCCACGTGGTGCCATCCGGGCCATCTAACAAAGCTATGCCCTGCTCGGCGAGGTCATTACGGATTTGATCTGCACTGGCAAAGTCTTTGTTTTTCTTGGCTTCCGTACGCTCAGCTATATTTTTCTCTATTCTCTCTTTACTTAAAGTTGGTGGAAAAAGTTTGCTTTTACTATCTATATATTCAAGGTGAATAACTTGAGTAAACCAGTCATCCTGTTCCAAAACCCCAAACAGATTAGCCGCAGATTTTAGCTGTTTCTTAGCCGTATCATCCGTCACGGCTTTCTTGGCAAGGGCATTAAGCGCAGCTATGGCTCTTGGCGTATTCAGGTCATCGCGCAGGGCGGCCAGAACTTCCTCCGGCACCTTAATCCCTTCTGCCTTAACGTTTTTGGTCAATCTGTACCAACGATCAAGTTGTTTTTGGGCCTGTTTAATTCCTTCCCGGCTGAAATCTACGGGCTGGCGATAATGGGCGCTGAGCAGACACATGCGGATCGCTTCGCCTTTGCCGGGGAATTCCTCAAGCAATTCATGGACGGTCACAAAATTGCCAAGGGATTTTGACATTTTTTCGCCCTCAACAGTCAGATAACCGTTATGCATCCAATAATTTGCCAGGGGCGCGCCATCATGGGCGCAGCGGCTTTGGGCAATTTCATTTTCATGATGGGGAAAGATCAAATCCAGCCCGCCGCCATGAATATCAATGGTTTTGCCAAAGTTATCCTCGATCATGCAGCTACATTCCAGATGCCATCCGGGGCGGCCCCGTCCCCATGGGCTGTCCCAGCCCGGCTGATTGTCCGTGGAAGGTTTCCACAGGATAAAATCTGCGGCATCCTTTTTATAAGACGCGACGTCGACCCGCGCCCCAGCAATCATATCGCCTAATTTCCGGCCGGAAAGCGCGCCGTAATCTGCCATGCTCGGCACAGAAAACAGAACATGGCCGTCCTTTTCATAGGCATGACCCTTATCAATCAAACGTGATGTCATCGCGATCATCTGATCAATATATTCCGTGGCCCTTGGCCGAATATCTGGCATTCTGGCATTCAGAGCGCGCATATCTTCTTCATATATACGGGTATATTTTTCAGTAATCTCAGAAATGGGCTGACCGCTTTTCTGGGCCGCCTCGATAATTTTATCATCAATATCCGTGATATTGCGCGCATAGGTGACCCGTTTATAATCATGGCGCAGCAAACGCACCAGAAGATCAAAAACCACCACCGGACGGGCATTGCCCACATGGGCAAAATCATAAACCGTTGGCCCGCAAACATAGAGCGTCACATGATCCGCATTGATCGGTTTAAAATCTTCCTTCTGCTTGCTCAGGGTATTATATAATCTTAAATTCGGCCTCATGCGGCGTTACCCTGCAAGCGTGCCTTGACAATATCAGGATCAATCAAGGGCAATAATGCCCCCATCTCTGGCCCATGATCCATCCCGGTTACCGCTTGGCGCAGGGGCATGAAGAGCGCCTTGCCCTTGGCCCCCGTGGCTTCTTTAACCGCCGTCGTCCAAGCTTTCCAGGTGCCGTCATCCCACGGCGCGGCAGGCAATAAGTCTGCGGCTTTATTTGCAAATTCCTGATCGGTGATTACTGGCTGAAGTGGCCCTTTAACAATCAGATTTAATTCATTGATATCACTAAGTTTATTTATATTGTTGCGGCAGATATTCCAGAGAGCCTCATCCACATTGTCAAGGCGATCTGAAACGGCCGCGTAATCCGTATTATGAAGGATTTTAGCATTTAATATTTCAAGGTCTTTTGGGTCAAATTTCGCCGTTGAGCGGCTGTATTTGGAAAAATCAAACCCCTCAATCAAAGGCTCTAAGGACAACATCGGCTCAATAGACTGAGAAGAGCCAAGGCGCGAAAGCAAACTATTTATACTCATGGCTTCCAGACCCATTTCTTCGCGGTATGACTGAATACTTGCCGTGCCAAGTCGTTTCGATAGTCCCTCGCCGCCGGCTCCGGTCAATAAAGAGAAATGGGCAAAAAAGGGAACATCCCCGCCCAAAGCTTCAAATAACTGTGCTTGTACCGCGCTATTTGTCGCATGATCCTCGCCGCGCATGATGTGGGTAATGCCAAAATCAATATCATCAACGACGGAGGGTAAGCTATAGAGAAAACTCCCATCTTCGCGGATCAAAATGGGATCGCTTAAGGCGGCCATATCAAAGCTTAACGGCCCCTTCACCAGATCATCCCATTCTACCCGCGCCGGAAGCTCAAGTTTAAAACGCCAATGGGCTTTGCGGCCTGTGGCTTCCAATGCGGTGATGTCACCGTCGCTTAAATTCAGGCCTGCCCTGTCATAAACTGGCGGCTTGCCTTGTCCTAGCTGAACTTTGCGTTTCAGGTCAAGCTCTTGTCCTGTTTCATAACAAGGGTATAACCGGCCATCCGCTTTTAATGTCTCAACGGCTTCATTATAGCGATCAAAACGATCAGACTGGCGCGCCTTCTCATCCCAATTCAGTCCCAGCCACGCAAGGTCGCGCTCAATAGCCTCGGCAAAATCCTCCGTTGAACGTGCCGCATCCGTATCATCAAGGCGCAGAAGGAATATGCCATCATATTTGCGGCAAAATAACCAATTCACAAGGGCTGTACGGACATTTCCCACGTGAAGCAAACCAGTGGGACTTGGGGCGAAACGAACTTTTACGGGTTTAGTCATCTAACAATATACTCATTTCTCTTCTAATCTGGCGTTACGAAAACCATTGGTGATCGGATAACGGCGGTCCCTGCCAAAATTTCGGCGGGTTAATTTAACGCCGGGCGGGGCTTGGCGTCTTTTATACTCCGCGATGTATAGCAGATGTTCAATGCGGGCAACAGTTTCTATTGCATGTCCTTTTGCCACGATATCTTTAACCGGCATTTCTTGTTCGACCAGACATTCCAGAATATCATCCAGAACATCATAAGGCGGCAGGCTATCTTCATCCTTTGATTCGGCTTAAGTTCCGCGGTGGGCGGTTTTGTGATGATATTTTCGGGCATTACCTGACCTTTTGGCCCTAAGGCACCATGGGGATGATGCGTGTTACGCCAGTCACTAATGGCAAAAACATCCCTTTTATACAGGTCTTTCAAAACCGAATAGCCGCCGCACATATCGCCGTAAAGCGTGGCATAACCCACCGACATTTCAGATTTATTTCCTGTGGTCAACAGCATATAGCCAAATTTGTTACTCAGTGCCATGAGCGTAACGCCCCGGATTCGCGATTGCAGGTTTTCTTCTGTGGTATCTGGCTCTGCCCCGGCAAATTGTCCTGCGAGCATCGCGTCAAAGGCCTGCACCGCAGGCTCTATGGGAATATTATCCATACGGGCCCCAAGCCATTCGGCGCATCTGTCCGCATCAATCAGGCTTTCCTCGCTGGTATATTTTGACGGCATCATGACAAGATGAACATTTTCCGCGCCCAAAGCATCAACGGCAATGACCGCACTGAGCGCACTGTCAATGCCGCCGGACATGCCCAGAACCACGCCCGGAAAATGGTTTTTATGAACATAATCCCGAAGCCCGGTGATCATCGCCTGATAAATGGCGTCATAGCCTTCTGCAATATCATTGATTTTGTCTGTGGTGCAAATCCATCCCCCTGATTGTCCTTGAGAATCCTGTTGCCATCTTGTCAGGAATGACCCCTCCTGCCAGCTTTTCGCCCGGGCCGTTAGCTCACCTGCCCTATTTAAGACAAAGGCCCCGCCATCAAAGGCCAGTTCATCCTGCCCCCCCACCTGATTGACGTATATCAGGGGTATCGCATTTTCTTTTGCCCGCGCCAAGCCCAGGCTTTGACGTTCAGAATATTTACCCTGCTCGAAGGGGGAGCCATTGAGGACAATCAGTATTTCAGCCCCGCCCGCCGCCAGTATTTCCGATATTTCCGGCGACCACATATCCTCGCAGATCATCACGCCCAGTTTTACACCGCGAAAAGTCATGACTTTTGGTGCCGGCCCACTCTCGAAAACGCGCTTTTCATCAAAAACGCCATAATTGGGCAGGTCAACCTTATGCCTTATGGCGGAAATTTTGCCCTTATCCAGAAGAACAGCCGAATTATACAAGAGGTCGCCTTCCCGCCAGCAAGACCCGATCAACATGGCCGGGCCGCCATCTGCCGTAAGCGCCGCCAGATCAAGCAGCTTGTCCATCGCCGCCTTTTGGAAAGCCCCCTTTAGCACAATATCTTCTGGCGGATAGCCAATCAGGCATAGCTCACTATAAACAATCAGGTCAGCGCCTTCGGCGGCCTTTCGGGCAAGGATTATTTTATCATAATTGCCGGGCAGGTCACCAACCGTTGGATTCAGGCTCGCAAGAGAAATATTTAGCTGTTTCATAGGTCCCAAGTCTCTTTAAATGCATAAAAGATCAGGTCAGGAGAAAAGACCAGAGCAGCTTTATTTTATGGCTGCGCTGGCTCACGTAATTTTGCAAGAGCCTGACGTTCCTCTTTTAAACTCTCTGCAATCAAAAAAGCAAGCTCAAGAGACTGGCCGGCGTTTAATCGTGGATCACAAAAAGTCCGGTAACGATCCCCAAGTGTCTCATCCGTGATGTCCTCAGCGCCCCCTGTGCATTCCGTGACATTCTGCCCCGTCATTTCAAAATGCACGCCGCCCGCATAGGTTCCCTCCGCGCGATGAACCCGAAAGAAACGGCGAATTTCTGCGAGAACCTGCTCGAATGGTCTGGTTTTAAAACCAGATGTGGACGTTATGGTATTGCCGTGCATGGGATCAGATGACCAGACAACCTGACAACCTTCTTCCTCTATTCTACGGATAATGGGGGGGAGTTTATCCTCCAGCAAATCAGCGCCCATGCGGCAGATCAACGTGACCCTTCCGGACTCATTTTGGGGATTTACTTTATCAATAATCCGAATCAACTCGTCCATATCTGTGGTCGGGCCGACCTTGAGCCCAAGAGGGTTGCCAATTCCGGATAAAAATTCAATATGAGCCTCATCCAAAAGACGCGTTCTGTCACCAACCCAGAGCATATGTCCTGATGTGTCGTACCAACGGCCTGTGATGCTGTCAACGCGGGTCAATGCCTCTTCATACCACAGCAGCAATGCCTCATGGGAGGTATAGAAATCCGTTCCGCTGAGTTCGCGCGCCCCCGCATCAATGCCGCAGGCCCGCATAAAACCCAAAGCCTCATCAATACGATCCGCAAGATCGGTATATTGCTCGGAAGCCGGGTTGTTTTTGACAAAATCAAGATTCCATTGATGAACTTTATGCAAGTTGGCATAGCCGCCCTGCGCAAAGGCCCGCAGTAGATTCAAAGTGGATGCCGATTGGCTGTAGGCCCGAAGCATACGTTTTGGATCTGGAATTCGAGATTCGGGCGTAAAGTCTATACCATTGATGATATCGCCGCGATAACTGGGCAATTTCACACCATCAATGGTTTCAAAGTCACTGCTGCGGGGTTTGGCGAACTGTCCGGCAATACGGCCTACTTTCACCACGGGGCAAGCCGCCGCATAGGTCAAAGCCACAGACATTTGAAGCAGGACGCGAAATGTATCCCGAATATTATCCGCATGAAATTCGCCAAAACTTTCGGCGCAGTCGCCGCCTTGCAGCAAGAAAGCCTTACCGTCCGCCACGTCGCCCAATTGGGCCGTCAGCCGCCGTGCCTCGCCCGCGAATACCAGCGGGGGACATCTGCCCAATTCTGCCTCTACTTTTTCCAGCTCTGCCTGATCAGCATAAACAGGAACCTGCCTAATGGGTTTTGATCTCCAGCTATCAGGCGTCCAGTTTTTACTCATAATTCCATCCATCATATTAATTTTTTATCATGGCTCCCTATAAAGATGTTCGCCATGGAAGGCCAGAAAAAACAACTCATAAAGGGGTTTTTCTTCTAAAAAATATACTTTCTATAAAATATTATTTCATTAAGACAAATTCTTCCGCCGATGAAGGATGCACGGCCACCGTAGAATCAAACTGCGCTTTTGTGGCGCCGCATTTCAGGGCAATGGCTATACCCTGAATGATTTCTGCGGAATCAGGGCCGATAATATGCACCCCTATCACTTTATCCGTCGATTTCTGAACGATCATTTTCATCAGGGATCGTTCAGGCCGGCCGCTCAGGGTAAATTTCATGGATTTATATTCAGATCGGAAAATCTGAATATCCTGTCCGAATTTCCGGGTGGCTTCTTCCTCGCTCATACCAACCGTGCCAATTGAAGGCTGCGAGAAAACGGCGGTGGCAATATTTTCATAATCCACCAGAGTTGGCGTGTCATTAAATTGTGTTGCGGCCAACGCGGCACCCTCTTTAATGGCCACAGGCGTTAATTGAATCTTTCCAATCACGTCGCCAACGGCAAAGATATTATCCACGGATGTTTTGTAATTTTCATCAATGATAATGGCCCCGTTTGGCGCCATTTCAACGCCCAAATCTTCCAAACCCATATTTTTGGAATTAGGAGCCCGGCCTGTCGCAAACATGACGCAATCCACCAAAAGCGTTGAGCCATCCGTCAAGGTGAGTAATAATCCGTCATCAGATTTGATTATTTCGGTCACATTGGTTTGCACGCGAACATCAATATTTTTCTTGCACATTTCTTCGTTTAATTTATCGGCAATTTCCCGGTCAAAACCACGTAATATCTGCTCTCCCCGATATAAAAGATGGGTTTCCACGCCCATACCATTAAAGATACCGGCAAATTCAACAGCGATATAGCCGCCGCCAACAACGGCGAGCTTTTTGGGCAAAGCCGGCAAATGGAAGGCTTCGTTTGACGTGATGGCATGTTCAATACCGGGAATATCCGGCATTTGCGGCCAGCCGCCTGTGGCAATCAGTATTTTTCCTGCGGTGATGGTTCGCACGCCCTCCGCCGATGTCAATTCGACAGTATGGGCATCCAAAAGCTTGCCGCGCGCTTGAATGATCTCCACATTATGATTTTCTAAATTCTGGATATAAAGCCCATTCAAACGGTCAATTTCCTTATCCTTGGCGGCAATCAATGCGGGCCAGTCAAACTTATGATCCGCCTCTGACCAGCCAAAGCCCGCCGCATCACTAAAATGTGCGGAATATTCAGAAGCATAGACAAATAGTTTTTTGGGAACGCAGCCACGGATGACGCAGGTGCCGCCGACGCGGTAGTCTTCACATAATCCAACCTTCGCGCCATAAGTGGCCGCCATTCGGCTTGACCGAACGCCGCCAGAACCAGCCCCAATGACAAAAAAATCATAGTCATACATATCCAAATTTCCTAAATAACATTAATTACAAGCCATTAAGATAGGCCAATATTGCAAAATATCAAGTGACTGATCATAAGAATAGGTTATAGTTTACCTTTCTAACAAAAAATCATTGGGGGAATTCCTGTGAAAAACAAAAAAATATTAGGCCTTATCGTTGGGATCATATTAATTTTTGTCATTACGCCTTATTTTATCGGTAATATAGCCAAGAAAAACTTCACCGAACTCGCCAAAGAAATATCGCAAATCCCGGGATATTCCCTCGAAATACAAACCTATGATCAAGGATGGTTTTCCGCTCGCGCCGTGATTTCTTACGGCTTTGATGAGCATAC
The DNA here is from genome assembly GCA_024280095.1 of Alphaproteobacteria bacterium. GTDB lineage: Bacteria > Pseudomonadota > Alphaproteobacteria > Sphingomonadales > Emcibacteraceae > Paremcibacter. The sequence goes on from JAJRQU010000150.1 coordinate 48,865, forward strand.
CCTGAATATTCTTGGGGCCTCTATTGATGAGCAGGAAGACTTTGACAAAGATGCTTATGACTTTTTAAAGGATGGGTTTGTTTTTGATATTACTATTGCTCACGGCCCCGTCACCTTTCAGAATGGCGTGAATTTTGCCCTTATGTCCCTGTCTGGCACCCTACAGGATATTGATCATCCCGAATATTACGCCATAAAAGAAAATAACAGCCTTGCCAGCATATTCGATATATTTGCCTCTGTATCTTATCTTGGCAATATAAATTTCACGGCAAGCATCCCTGCCTTCAAAACAGATAATGCTTCTGAAATGGCAAAAAATAAAAATTTAAAGCAAATCAAAATGAATTTTGAAGGCATGAATTTTCAAGGAAACATAAATTCTGCCATTGATGAATATACCGCCAGTTTTAATTTATCCGGGCTATCCTTTCAAACGTCCGATGCAAGCCTGTCCCTCAAGGACATTAAGGGTCATGCTAATGGATATAAGGTGAATGAACTTCTTTGGCTCGGAAAAGGCAGCACCAAACTCGGCCATATTAATTTCTCGGAACCCATGAAGAATATTTCATTTTTAGTCAATGATATTACCAGCGAATATAATCTGGACAAAGAGAGTGAAACGGCACTGACCATGTATTTCTCCACCCGGGTTTCAGGCTTTACCAGCCAGGCCAGGGTTTCAGACTTTGCCAGCCAGGCCATTGAATTGAAAAATATTATAGTTGATATGAATATCAACCACATAAGTCTTGAGGCCATAACAGATTATGCAAGGTCTATACAAGATTCCTATCAAAGTCAGGATGGTAAAACGCCAACTGCCGAACAAACAGCGGCCAATATACAAAATATTGCCGCCCGCGCCGGGGAAAAAATTCTTAAGGGTTCCCCGGAACTTGTTATCAACAAGCTTGATTTTCTCATGAATGACGGATTTTACAAAAGCCGGGGCATATTATCTTTTGATGGAACAACATTTGAGAATATCGCAGAATTATCTGACCCTGTTGCTTTAAATAAAAGACTTACCATTACGTCCAACATCGCTTTTGATACGCCACTGGCCAAGGCCATAGCCACTATCACATTAAAAAAACAATTAGCCGCTGGCGGCGTGGATGTGGCCAGCATGCCCTCTGAACAAATTGATCAAATGATCAATGTGCAGGTAACAACAGCCCTGCAGACTTTTATCAATCAAGGCTACCTTACGCAAGATGGCGAAGAATATAGCCTTGACCTTGTAGTAAAGGATGGTGTCAGGCTCATTAACGGGAAACCCCTCGCTATTCCCGGCATGTAAAGATTCCGAAATAACCCCCATAAAAAAAGGCCCCCGACAGGGGCCTTTTTAATTGATATTTTATATGTCAGGCTGCGCGCGAGGGCCGTAAAGTTTTTCTTTTTGGCGAGAAAGCCTTTGTGCCGCCCTTATCACCAGCCCCGCCGTTGCCCTTGGGTTTATAGCTCTTCTGGGAACGTTTTCCAGATATTGAGGACGCGATCTTTTTCTTGCCGCCGCTGCCTTTTTTACTATCAGGTGATTTGGCAAACGACTTGATGGATGATTTGGTAAATGGCCTGGAATCTTTTTTCTTGAAAGATTTCTTCTTGTCACCGGCTTTAACAAAATCAGATTTGGTCTCTTTTTTACTATCGATTCTTGGTGGCTTGCCTATTAATTTTCCAAGAACGGGATCATCGGAATATTTTTTTGCTTCCGCCGTCCATGGGTCATAACGAGGCGCATCATTCCGGGCAGGCCTATCTTGTTTTTTATAGCCCCCATCACGTCCGCCGCGAGAGGCTTTGCTATAGCCGCCTTCTTTACGATCCGGGCGCTTGCCGTCTTTTTTCCAATCATTCTTCTCAAATTTATGAATTGATCTGTTTTCTATACTGGCCTTATCACGCGGCTTGAAACGATCAGATTTGGCGCGATTATCACGGTTATCGCGATTGGAACCGGCATCCGCGCGATCATCACGCTTAAAGCCGCCCAGTTTTTGGCCTTCGCGTTTAAAGCTTCTTCCAAATCCGCCTTCTTTGCGTCCGCCGCGGTCATTCGCGCCGCTGCGGCGTTTTGAAAAGCGTCCTTGGTTGCCGCCTGATTTGCCGCGCGTACTCACATCAATATGAAATTCATGATCCGCGTCCACTTCAATAGGTTGCTTGATCAATCTTTCGATCTGAACCAGCAAACGAACGTCACTGGGGTCACAGAAGGATATGGCAATACCCTTTTGTCCCGCACGCCCCGTCCGGCCAACACGGTGAATATAATTTTCCGGCTCGATCGGCAGCTCGAAATTCACCACATGGCTGATACCGTCCACATCAATACCCCGCGCGGCCACATCGGTCGCGACCAATACTTTGGTCCGGCCCCGGCGAAAGTTCATCAAGATTTTTTCCCGCACCCGCTGACGCTTGTCGCCGTGAATGGCGTCTGATTGAATGCCCTTATCCTGCAATAAATCGCAAAGTTTATCCGCACCGATCTTTGTGCGGGCAAAGACCAATGCTTTTTCGACATTTTCACCTGACAATATTTGGGCCAGCAATTGGGCTTTATTTTTGCGGCTGACATTCATCAGCTTATGGCTGATCGTGTCGGCAACGGCTGTTTTTTGCTTAATTTCCACATTCACGGGATCATTAAGCAATGACCGTGTCAGGTTACGTACCTTTGGGTTCATGGTGGCGGAAAATAAAATTGTTTGATGATTTTCCGGCAGGGAATCTGCAATATCCTGAACATCGTCAATGAAGCCCATGTCCAACATGCGGTCTGCTTCATCAAGGATAAATATATTGGTGTCGTCAAATTTTATATTCCTGCGATTGATATGATCGATCAGGCGTCCCGGTGTCGCCACAAGAATATCAACGCCGCGCCGTAATTTATTGGTTTGCGGCGGATAAGGCTGCCCACCGGCAACAACAAGGCTGGAAATTTTAGTCCCCCTACTGAAGGTCACGATGCATTGTTCAATCTGCATGGCAAGCTCACGGGTGGGGGCAAGGATCAATACCTTTGGCATATTCTGGCGCGGCCGGACATAATCCTCCAGAAGTTTGTTAATGGTCGGCAGGGAAAAGGCCGCCGTCTTGCCGCCGCCTGTCTGGGCGATACCAATCAGGTCATTGCCTTCCATCAAAGGCGGGATAGCCATTGTCTGAATTTTTGTGGGAGAGGAAAAACCCTCTCTGTCAATTGATTTCAGGATTGTATCGGCAAGACCAAATTCGTTAAAGCCAGATTCGTTAAAGCCAGACTCGTCAATAGTTGGCGCATTATCATGCGTCATTGCATATTCCTTTCGCGAATATTTCTTGTGTCAATTTTCGTTTTGATGACACAAATTTTATCCGCGATCGCACTATATCCAAAATCTTAAAGCTTGGACTACATGGAAAATACATAACCATGCCTGCTCGGCGGAATATTAAAAAAAGCGTGTATATTAGATCACACTGTAACGCGCCGTATTTGCA
>JAJRQU010000151.1 GCA_024280095.1 Alphaproteobacteria bacterium
ATTACGCAAACTGGATTTCAAGGTGCCATCAACAAATTGATGAACGATGCTATGGAGCAGCATATCTTCATCACAAAGCGTATGAAATTGACCGTCCAAGGCCACCGATGAACTGATCATAAGGTCGATATTTGGGGAAAGTTTATTGGTTACTTGTAAAATTGTATGATGAACATCGACTTCGACCAACCTGCTCGGATGAACAAGGGGCGGCAATTCATGGGCCCACTCCCGATAATATTGTTGATCATAATCATCTAATGTTTGGCTGCCGTAACCCGCCATAAACAAATTATTTTCAACAATATCCAGATGTTTTTTGGCCACAAGAATGTCTAAATCAACGCTATCTCTGCCATCCGCACATCTTAGGTTTCTGGCTATATAGGCCGCGCCCTTGACCAGAATAATTTTTTCCTTGAAATCATATAAAGCCCGCCCGACCCGGTTCATTTCCCACATGATCTTCCGCTGCCTTGACGCGGTATCTATTTTGGCATTCGTGAGTATTTGTTGAACCTTGCCCGGCAATTCTGGCCATAATCCGAGGGTTTCTGCATCATGGGCCAAACGGGCGCGTAATTTTAAAATGTGAGCATCAAATAAAACCTCGTTCCAGCCCTGGGTGTCAAGCAGCGCCATGAGAGGTGGCTTTTTCAAAATCTGCAATAATAAATTTTGATCCCTATCTAAAGTATCATCAGGCTGAATTTTCTTGCTCATTCAACATTCTCGTCAATAATTTTATTCACAAGACGGATGGCTTCTTCCAAGGAAGAATAGGTGATTTCAAAAGACACGCATTCTTTGGCTATTTTGGCAAGGGCGCGAAAAGCTGGCGCGCCAATATCCCCATAATTGGCCGAAGACCGTACCAACCTGAAAAACGCCATTGTTTCGGTCAGCGGCTTTATGTCTGATTTTGCATTTGGGCTGTATATGGGATGAATAACAACGCGCGGCTTCACAGGTTCATGCATTTTCTCAAGGCTTGAAACTGGCGGACGCAGGTAACAGATCGTGCCCTTCGGCGTGCCTTCAAATTCGCGGCTGAAGGGTTCGTCATTGCCAACCCAAGCCTTCATCACAGCAATAGAGTCATTCTTCAAAGATACCGGCCGGGGATAAGGGTATAAATCCCCGGTTTGCGCATCCAGCATACCAAATTCATCGGAAAAAAACCGCCAGCCATCATAGGCAAGTCCCGCAGACAGGGTACTTTTTCCACTGCCGGAAATGGCCGGGATAATCACCCCAATGCCATTTTTCTCCACCACACCAGAATGAAATAAAACATGGGTTTTACACCCAAAGGCCACCTGCCAATTCATCCCCATCTCAACAGATAACAATCCCATGGACTGAGGAAGCGGCACAAAATCGTCATTCATCAATGTATTTATGGTCACTTGAGGGCGCAAATACCGCCGGTAGAGGTTTTTAGCATAAACATTTAAATAATAGTCGATAATTTGCGGGCCCTCATAGAAAGGATAATCTTTATATATATGTAAAAAATCATCTCGAACCGAGGGGAAATTTATGGATATGCGGGTCATTATCGGCCCGACCCCCATAAGCAGTCCCGGGCCAGCCAATTGTCGTTTTATACTCAGAGGATCAGGGGCCATCAAATATTCTCATCATGTAAATTGACCGGCTCTATTAAACCCATTTTATCAAATTCTGTGATGGTTTGCCGTATTTGCTGTTTTAAGTCATCCTCTATGGGACGTTCCAGAATTAATGCCAATGCCGCCAGAATTTCTGGTAAGCTACGGGGCTTATCCTCAATAATATCGAAAATCTCGCGGGCGAAATCATTCAAGGCCTGAGAATGCCCGGACCTTGTATCATAAATGATATGAGCATCATCCATATGCTCCCATAAAAAACCGGCTGCATTCGTTATTTTGAATACAGCCGTGCTCAATAAATTAAATGTAGCATTTGCTTTGTGCAAAATCCCAATACCCCTACCTGTATATGGTCATAATGGTTTAAAAAACCGGGGCCATGCTAGTTCAAGCCAGCATTTGCAAAAGATTGCAGGCAAGTGATACCTGACAATTGTTCATTCTCAATATATTGCCAATGAGTTTCAGGCTGGCCGCCAACGAACCTGCCCGTGAACTGATTGTTATCCGGACTAAAATTCACCGATGTGCCAGTTTGCTGATATGTTCCGCTCCCAATAGGAACTTCTTCATATAGCGGAATTTGAACGTTCGTTTTCATATCTTCAATACAACGGCCCGCAGAATTAACCTGCGCAAAAGCAACCCCGCCATGGAGCGTGATGGCCAATGGGGCAATGACGGCACCGGCTTTTAACAAACTTCTGCGTTTAATACGTTTTTCATCAGTTTTATTCATTTTCATATCGTCTTTTTTCATATCGGTCATAACATCTGCCTGTCTGATAAAAATTATCTATACGTTTTAAGTATAATGGGTAAATATAACGCCTATTCACAAGAAACACCATATTTATTTATGGCATACCACTCTTAACAAATACTTATATGCAATTAATAAGCCATTTTAATATTTCTTTGTTTTTCAATCACTTAAAAAAACAACCTTCTTAGAACTGTAAAAAAACCTGACAGTTTTGACCATTTTGATACAGTTATTTTACACTTTTAGATTTCAGAATAAATAAAAAACAGTCGAGAAATATTATTTTTTTGTTACATAAGTGACATTTCCGTCAACATATTTTACTTTAGGGTTTACCCGTTAAAGGATACATATAAATATTCATGCCCCATAATGATGATGACCAAATCAATTATATAAGATTAATAAAGCTTGCCCTTATTTCAAGCCCGCTTTTTCTTTTTATGATTTATCTTTACCAGATGGAAAAACTGACCGCGCAGGAACTGGTTATTTTCACCATAATACTCACCCTGCCAATCATTATTATAATACGCTATTTCCTGGAAAAACTGGCAGCCCTAGATCGTCAAGCCACCCTGCAAATTCATGATAGTAATATCACCAAAGATCGCCAGCTTCTTTTAATGAATATTATGGAGAAATTGTCTGACCCTCTTTTAATTCTTGATTCAAGCAATCGTATTTTGATGGCCAACAAATCCGCCCATACATTATTAGGTGATCATATTTTAAAACAGGAAATATCCGTTTTTATCAGAAATTCTGATCTGGAAAATACGATGCTGCAGGCGCAACAAACCGGCGAGCCAAAAAGCTGTGAATTTAAGTTTGGTCGTCCACATGACAAGGATTATCTGGCGCGGGTCCATCTTTTTGACCTTACCAGTCATCAAGAAGGACCCCCCTCCCAAGAATCCGTTGCCGCTTTTTCTCATCAAAATCACTTTGGGAAAAAATATCTGTTTCTTGCCCTATATGACATATCCGCCATGAAACGCAGTGATAAAATGCGCGCTGATTTTGTCGCCAACGCCAGCCACGAACTCAGAACCCCCCTCGCCTCGATTCTGGGTTTCATTGAAACGCTTCAGGGCCCCGCACGGGATGATAAAGAAGCGCACAGCCGGTTCCTGAAAATTATGCATGACGAAGCCATGCGTATGAGCCGGTTGACGGAGGGCCTATTGTCTTTATCGCGCATTGAACGGGATCAACATATTCCGCCGTCAGGAAATGTGAAGATTTGTCAGCTTATTGAAAATGCCCGTGATACTCTTGAGCCACTTGCCAAAGCAAAGGAAATGCGTATTGGCGCCCCGCAAAGTGATGAAATCAATATAGAAGGCGATTATGACCAGCTTACTCAGGTTTTCCAGAATATCATCGAGAATGCCATAAAATATGGCCGGGAGAAAACCGATATAGAAATATCTATCACAGAAAATACCATGCCGCCCCCCTTAAAAACAAAAGAAGTTATCATCACAATCGCCAATCAGGGCGCGGGTATCCCGCCAAAGCATCTGCCGCGTCTGATGGAGCGTTTTTATCGTGCCGATTCGGCAAGATCCCGTAATGCCGGCGGCAGTGGACTGGGGCTTGCTATCGTAAAACACATCATTCAACGTCACAGAGGGCGTATCTCATTTACCAGTGAAATTAACGGCACGACGACAGTAACCTTGGCTTTGCCAGAAAAAAATTCTTAATGTTTAGCCCCCAAATATGATCCTTGTCATAAAAGTTTAACAAAACTGCCTCAAATAGATAATTGTCAATTTTTATTATCCGAGTTGTAGAAAATACCCTACACAACAAACGGAGAGAAATCATGTTACCCAGAAAAATGACAATAATGTTATCTACAGCCGCATTGTTCATGGCTATTACTGCGCCCGCCGTTGCCCGTGATCAAATTCGTATCGTCGGATCATCCACCGTCTATCCTTTTGCAACCACCGTAGCAGAAGAATTCGGACGGCAATCAAACTTCAAAACACCCGTTGTTGAAAGCACCGGGTCAGGCGGCGGATTAAAACTTTTCTGCGAAGGCGTAGGCGTGAAATCACCCGATATTACCAATGCTTCCCGTAAAATAAAGTCCTCTGAAATAGATCTTTGTGCCAAGAATGGTGTGACCGAGATTGTCGAGGTCAAAGTCGGGTTTGACGGCATTGTTTTTGCACATTCCAAAAAAGTCGCCAATATGGACGTGAGTTTGCGCGATATCTGGCTGGCACTGGCGGCAGAAATTCCTGTGAATGGACAAATGGTGCCCAACCCGAATAAATATTGGCATGACGTGAATCCCGCGCTTCCCCATGTTAAGATTGAGGTGCTTGGCCCCCCGCCCACATCCGGAACGCGCGATGCCTTTGTTGAAATCGCCATGGAAGGCGGCTGCAAAAGTTTTCCCGAAATCAAGGCTATGAAAAAAACCAACAAAAAACGCTATAAAGCCATCTGTCACACAGTTCGAGAAGACGGAACCTATGTAGAGGCCGGTGAAAATGACAATTTGATCGTTGGTAAATTGCAGGCAAACCCGAATGCTTTTGGTATCTTTGGTTATAGCTTCCTTGATCAAAACAGCGACCGCATTCAGGGTAGCCTCGTGAACGGCATAGAGCCAACTTTTGAAAATATTTCGTCCGGCAGTTACCCCATATCCCGTTCACTTTATTTTTATGTTAAAAAAGCTCATGTTGGTAAAGTCCCCGGAATCAAAGAATATTTACAGGAATTTGTCAGCGACAATGCCATGGGGGACTATGGCTATCTGGCTGAAAAAGGCCTCATTCCCCTACCGCCTGAGGATTTAAAGAAGATGCGCGAGAATACCGCAAATCTGATACCTATGACCAAATAAACATATCGCCGCCTGAGCCGGCTTTATGCTGGCTCAGACCTTTTCTTGAAATGCGTAAAATATATGAATAATATTGCTTTAATCTTTGCTCTTATGCTGATTTCGTCGGCGGCTTATTTTATAGGCCGCCGCAAAGCATTGCAATCCGTTCAGGGGGACGTGAGGCAGCTACATTCCCTGCCCGGCCATTATGGCTGGTTTTCGGCAATGACAAGCCTGCTTCCGGGAATGATCATCATTCTAGCCTGGATTATATTTGGCCCTGTAATAATCGACAATATGACCCTTGCGAGCCTTGCCGGCCTTGAAGGCGGGGAAAAAATCCAGTCTTTGTCGGACTTTGATCGCGCAATCTATTTAAATGACATTCATAATCTTGCCGTCGGCGATGCTACCTCCCGCCCTGTAACCGAAAGCTTAACCTTTGCCGCGCAATATTATCAGCGGGCACAACAAGATATTTTCTGGATATTTTCCTTATCCGCCGTTGCAATATCTGCGCTTGCGGCCACTTTGGGCATTAGGAAAATTTCGCCAACCATGCGGTCCCGCAACATATTGGAACGCCTTATTTTATCAGGCTTGGCGCTATGTTCTCTATTGGCCGTTCTGACCACCGTGGGCATCGTGTCATCCCTTATATTTGAAACATTACGCTTCCTCGATCATGTCTCTCTGGCAGATTTCTTGCTCGGACTGAAATGGAGCCCACAAACAGCCTTACGCGCCGATCAGGTGGGCAGCTCCGGGGCATTCGGGGTCATCCCCTTGTTTGCCGGCACATTGCTGATCACCTTCATTGCACTGGTTTTTGCCGTGCCGGTGGGTCTGCTTTCAGCAATTTATATGACTGAATTTGCCAGCCGCGGCGCGCGTGCTGTCTTCAAGCCACTCCTTGAGCTATTAGCGGGGATACCTACCGTGGTGTATGGTTTTTTTGCGGCGTTGGTCGTCGCCCCTTTCATTCGCACATCTGGGGATTTCTTGGGCCTTGAGATTGCTTCTGAAAGCGCCCTTGCCGCCGGGTTGGTCATGGGGGTTATGATCATTCCGCTTATGTCATCGCTTTCGGATGATGTCATATCCGCTGTCCCGCAAAGCTTGCGTGATGCTTCATACGGGCTTGGGGCAACCAAGACGGAAACCATATTGAATGTGATCATTCCTTCTGCTTTGCCGGGGATTGTCAGCGCCTTTCTTCTGGCGGCCTCAAGAGCCATCGGGGAAACCATGATTGTTGTCATGGCCGCTGGCATGGCCGCTAATCTGACGGCAAACCCGCTTGAAGCTGTTACAACTGTCACGGTTCAAATCGTCGCGCTTTTGACTGGCGATCAGGAATTTAACAGCGCAAAAACATTATCGGCCTTCGCCCTTGGCCTCGCGCTTTTTACCATAACCTTAATTTTGAATTTTATCGCCCTCAAAGTGGTTAGGAAATATCAGGAACAATATGACTGACAAAGACCTCACATCAAAATCACCATGGACGACCGAGGCCATGCAAAAACGCCTTAAAAAGCGTTATAGAAAAGAAACCGCCTTTAAAGCCGTTGGTTTAAGCGGATTATTGATTGGCCTCTGCGCCCTTGCCATACTCGTGATAAGTATTTTTACCACGGGCCTAAGCGGGTTTAAAGAGACCAGACTTACGATTGATGTTTATATGGATCCGGCTATCATTAAGGCGGCCCCCGATCTGGACGAGGATGCCCGAATCGCGCATATGGCCAAGGTGAACCACCGCGCCCTTATCCGCAACAGCCTCAGGCTGTCCTTTCCCGACGTAAAGAGCCGCCGCGATATTATGGCGTTACAGCGCTTGACCAGTAACGGTGCGCGGGATGAGGTTCGTCAGGCTTTAATTGATGACCCCACAATCATTGGTAAAACTATTCCCATGAATTTACGCGCTTCCAGCACGGTTGATATGTATATCAAGGGTCAAATATCACGGGATGTCGCGCAATCATCACGTAAAATTTCCGACAAACAGCTTGTCTGGTTAGATAAACTTAATGCTGAGGGACGTATTGTCAAAGGGTTCAATTGGATTTTTCTCTCGTCCGGCGATTCCCGCGAACCGGAACTGGCCGGAATTTTGGGGGCGGCCATTGGCTCCCTTCTGACATTGCTGGTAACGCTCGTCATCGCTTTTCCCATTGGCGTGGCCACGGCCATTTATCTGGAAGAATTTGCCCCGCGAAACAAATGGACAGATATTATCGAAATCAACATCAATAATCTGGCCGCTGTCCCGTCGATTATCTTTGGTTTGCTGGGGCTGGCCATTTTCCTGAATGTTTTTAACATGCCGCGCTCTGCGCCGTTGGTCGGCGGGCTGACCTTGGCTTTGATGACATTGCCGACAATCATTATCACATCACGGGCGGCAATTCGGGCGGTCCCCCCCTCAATCCGCGAAGCGGCCATTGGTATGGGGGCCTCTAAAATACAAACCCAGCTGCATCATGTTTTGCCGCTCAGCCTGCCGGGGATTTTAACCGGTACGATCATTGGTATGGCGCAGGCCCTCGGCGAAACAGCCCCTTTGCTGATGATTGGTATGGTCGCCTTCATTGTTGATGTCCCCGAGGGAATATTAGATGCCGCCACAGCCCTGCCCGTACAGATATTCCTTTGGGCAGATAGTGCCGAGCGCGGGTTCATGGAAAAAACTTCCGCCGCTATTATTGTGCTGCTATTATTTTTAGTCCTGATGAACGGTCTTGCCATATGGATGAGACATAAATTTGAAAAACGCTGGTAAACAAATATGAATATGGTGAATATCTTTAAGGAGGGCCCCATGGAAAACACTTCAAAGGCCATGATAAAAGCCCGAAATGTGAATGTATATTATGATGACAACCACGCCATAAAAAATGTGGATCTGGACATCAGTTCGGGAACAGTGACCGCCTTGATCGGGCCTTCAGGCTGCGGCAAATCAACTTTTTTGCGCTGCATTAACAGAATGAATGATTCCATTCCCTCATGCCGCATTACAGGCAGCATCACGCTTGATGGCCAGGATATCTACGATAAAACCATTGACGTGGTACAGCTAAGGGCCCGCGTTGGCATGGTGTTTCAAAAACCCAATCCTTTTCCAAAATCAATTTATGACAATGTGGCTTATGGCCCGCGCATTCACGGATTTGCGCGTAATAGCGCCGAACTGGATGAAATAGTCTTCACCAGTCTGCAAAAATCCGGCCTGTGGGATGAAGTCAAAGATCGTCTGGACACTTCGGGCACCGCCCTGTCCGGGGGCCAACAACAAAGACTATGTATCGCCCGAACCATTGCCGTAAATCCCGAGGTCATTTTAATGGATGAGCCTTGTTCCGCGCTTGACCCTATAGCGACCGCAATCATTGAAGAATTAATCGAGGAATTAAGAAGTCGCTTTGCCATAGTAATTGTGACCCATTCCATGCAACAGGCCGCGCGCGTTTCGCAAAAAACAGCTTTTTTCTACCTTGGCGAAATTCTTGAATTTGGGGATACTTCAGAAATTTTTACCAACCCTAAAGTGGAAAAAACCAAAGATTATATCACTGGCCGTTATGGCTAGGCCTTACTTAGAGGAAAAAACATGTCGCCACATCATATATCATCCTCATTTGATGATGAGTTAAACAGCCTTAGATCCAAGATTGTCAAAATGAGCAATCTGGTTGAAGAACAATATAAAAACGCGCTGATTGCCATGCAAAATAAAGATCAGGAACTTGCGGATAAAGTTCGTGAAACAGACCGGCTTGTTGACCAGATGGATATGGAAATTGAAAAACAGGCAATTCAAATGATTGCCTTGCGATCGCCTGTTGCAGATGACTTAAGAGACATCGTATCTACCATAAAAATCAGCGCAGGACTTGAACGAATAGGTGATTATGCCAAAAATCTGGCAAAAAGAGTCAAAGTTCTCAGCCACGGCAAAACCATATCTGTCAGCAGCCGTTTCATTGATCAAATGATCAAACAAATCAGGGAAATGATCACTGATGTTATCGATGCCTATATTACAAGAGACATTGACAAAGCCATTGAGGTCTGGCGAAGGGATGAGGAAGTGGATAATCTCTATAATAATCTTTTTCGGGAAATGCTGGCCTATATGATGAAAGAACCGCAGAATATAGCGCTGGCAACCCATCTGCTCTTCATCGCCAAAAATATTGAACGCGCCGGAGATCATGCAACAAATATTGCCGAACTTGTCTATTATATCAATGAGGGAGAATTGCTCGCCCTGAAAAGACCAAAAGACGACAGCAGCAATTATACCGTAATTGAACCAAATTCTGAAAACTTGTAATTTATATTGTGACAAAACATGAAAACAAAAATCTTATTGATTGAGGACGACCAGAGTTTAACGGAACTTATTCGTTATAACCTGACCCAGGAAGGCTTTGTTGTTCATTGTGAAAGCGATGGCGAAGAAGGGCTTTATGCCTCGGAAGAAATAATGCCCGATTTAATTTTGCTGGACTGGATGCTCCCCAATCTGTCCGGCATTGAAATTTGCCGCAGAATACGCCGCCATAAAGTAACCAAAAATGTACCAATCATTATGTTAACCGCGCGCGCGGATGAAAGTGACCGGATCAGAGGGCTGGATACCGGCGCGGATGATTATATCACCAAACCATTTTCGCCCAAGGAACTTTTGGCCCGAATCAAGGCTATCCTGCGGCGCATAAGGCCCGCTTTAAGCGGGGAACAGCTTTCCTATGATGATATTATTCTGGATACAATATCACATAAAGTAACCCGCGCAGGAACGCCTATTCATCTTGGCCCAACCGAATTTAAAATCCTCCGGCATTTCCTCGAAAACCCAAACCGTGTATTTTCTCGTGATCAATTGCTAGATAGCATTTGGGGCAACGGGATATATGTCGAATCACGAACCGTTGATGTCCATATCAGGCGCCTTCGCAAAGCATTAAATATTAATGATTTCCCGGATATTATCAGAACAGTTCGCTCTGCAGGCTACGCTCTGGATAAAAATTAAAACCCTTTAACATCTAAAACATATTAAAACTGTAAAATTTGCCATAAAACTGTCGGAAAATTTTACAGTTTTTTGTCTTTTTGTGAGCTTCTTTTCATCAAAACTCTCTGAAACCCGTGTTTTATAGCCATTAATCGTAACTGGCACAATTCTTGTATAACAATATACTAGTAAATAATGATTTTTAAGTATTTAATTATTGATTAAAAATTAACTAATCATTAGAGTTTATTAACTATAAAAATAGTATTCTGGTATATCTGGAACTAACATATTGAAATATTAGGTTTTATTATGATTACCAAAGCGCGTAATATACAAGATAAAAAAGAAGATCGCCTTTCCATGCGCCACTCATTGATGGTTTGGGTTGCGGGAGCCGTTCTTGGGTGGGTTGTTGCTGTTGTCTCAGTTTGGACAGCCTTAAATGACACAAACAGTAACATTGCGGATAATAGTGTTTCCCCTGCAGAACAAATGGAGCAAATTATGCCCGCAGCAGGCAAACAGGAAGAAAAAGATAATTAATCAGGGGCAAGCCTCTAAATCTTTTTTTTATCTCGTGATCATTTTTTTATTGAACTGATTAGTTTAGCCCTGCATCCCGCAACAAGTTATGAAGATGTACAACCGGGATAGCGAAAGAAATTCCGGTTGGCCTTGTCAGGGCATTTTCCTTACTACCCTTCACCGAAACACTATTCAATATCCCCTCAACCTTACCCGAAACAGTATTATACAAAGGGCTTCCGCTGTTGCCGGGGAATGCCGTTATGTCCAGCTGATATACATCATACCGCCTTTGTTGAATAATTTTAGGATCCAGATATCTCGCCGTCGGCTGCGGAATAACTATTGGCGTAACGGAGGCTATAATGCCTTTATGGGTCACAGGAAAAAGGCCCAATACGGAACCTATTGGAAATCCTGTTATGGCAATTTCCGTTCCTTCAGGTGCCAAAGCGCCTGTTCCCAATATGAATTTAGGAATTCTATCCCCCTTAACGCGCAACAAAGCCAGATCATGTTCTCTGTCAACACGAATGACTTCGGCTACCCGCCGGTCTGGATTTCTGCCCCGCCCGATCAATATGGTGATATTTTCATTATATTCCAAATTATTTCCAGACGGCAAAACATGCGCATTCGTAATGATATGAAGACCATCGTAAACAACAAAACCTGTCCCTCTCATCACGATACGCGGGCTTCTCAGCGGGCTATCTGTTGCAATGGCGACAACCGATGGTGTGACCTTGCGAACCATATCTGGAAAATCCATGCCGCGCTGATAAACCGTATCATTGGCATGGATGTTAAATATTCCGCATATATAAAAAATACATATGGTAATGATAGACTTTTGTATTCTCTTCATTCTAAACGCCTGTTATTTTTTGGTGTTTTTGGTATTCTTAGCTAAATTGCTTCTTATCTTACGGTGCGCTCGTTACCATAGTTTCCAAAGGCGGCAAACTTGCGGCAAATTTCGCCAATTGAGCGCGCTTTTGATCAATATCCATATCATCAAAAGGCACCGACAAGGCGATGACCGCCGAATCCAGTCGTCCTCCCAGTAGTTTGGCCTTTGCATCCAATATTTTAGCTTTATAGTTGCTGGCCGTAATACGCCCATCCACCCAATACCAATACCATACAAGCCTTTTCTGACCTGCGGACTGCAATAAAATTTCATTTACTGATATGTTTGAACCGCCCAATTTGATTGTCACTTTACTATTGTCGACACGGGCCCATATATCCTGCTCTGCAACGCCATTGCCAAAACGGATCATTTCAGCATCTTGGGTTTGATATTTATAATATGCGGCATAGATATCTATTGGCTCAGAATCTTGCTCTTCATGACGCAAATGAAAAACCTGAGAAGCCCCCAGATATTGTGGTTTCCAAGGAGCCGTCATCGAAACATCCACGCCCCATGTTTGTTCATCAAGCGCAAGAATATTATTCGCAAAAGTTTGGTATCTCTGCTCAATAATGGAAATATAGAATGGCGCACTGACCACAAAAAATGCGCTTATGATTAGCGGCAAGGTAAATTGCTTTAAGCTTACCGGCTTATTAGTCAACCAGTATTTTTTCGTAAAATCAGTATAGCCATCATTCAGTCCCCGATTGGTAAATGTCATCGCAATAGAGATAAAAATCAGCAAGACAACCGCAAAGAAAATCCAGCCATATACAAGGTGATCAACCCCGGTCGCATACTTCATATCTGACCAATGGGCGACCAGAATAATGCCGCTGGCCCGCAGACCATTGGCCAATATAGGCACCACGAATGACAGGATTACGACAATGACTTGGCGTCCCCATGTTTTATAGGCCACATTCGCCATTAACGTGCCAAGCGCCACTGTCGCCACCAAGAACCTTAGGCCCGCGCAGGCTTCCGCCACATGGAAATCGCCCGCCGCTATTGAAAGAAACACACCTTCTACAAATACGGGGATACCAAATAAATTCAGGGTCATGATAACAAATACAGTGGTGAAGTCCTGTAGTGCAGGAACCAGAAAATCACCAAAAGGAACCAAAAACACCATATAAAAAATCGGGAAAAGCAGGCCTAAAAAGACTCTTTTGCCCAATATGGTCAATATACAACCCTGCAGTATGATGATCAGGCCGAACTGGCGAACCACATTGGTATCTGCAAGGTCCCCCAATAACCATAGCCCGCCGCCGCCAAGCAAGGGCAAAAGACCCAGCCAGGAAGGCTCGGGCGCTATTTTTTGGAAGATTTCACGCCGCTCATATATCAAATAAATAATAATCGGCAATATTAACAGACAATGGTTATATTCCGGTTTATCCCACCATGTCAGTCCCAATTCTTTAACCGTACCAAAAAAAGAAACAAGAACAACAAGAACAACAGCACTCAAAGCAATTGAGGCATTGCGCCATTGTGTTTTGATCTCTTGCAATTGCATATCAGTCATTTTTTTACCGTTCATTATCCCTGAAGACGTTCTTATGCTCTATATTACTTTCAAAATGGTTATTTTTAATTAAATTAACCCAATGATCTGGATATTAAGGGCCCAACCATATTGGCTATCGGCAGGGGAAGCTTTTTCCATGTCTTGATCATCAACTGATATTTTGGATTTAAGGGATTAATATCAGGTAATTGACCACCTTCTTTCAGGATGAATTCATAATGCAGCGCCTTAGGCTCAAAACCCCAGTTCTTTTTAAAGCTAAAGGCGCCCGTGCCATTCTTGCTGCGTCCAAAATCAAATATCAGGCATTGTTTATGACTTACCGCATGTGCCATTAATGACCAATACATAAAGTCATTGGCGGCCAAGGCGCGGGCCTCATTGGTTCCGCCGCCATAATAGGGGACAACCTCATCCCGGAAATAGAATGTCATCACACTCGATACGGGTTGCCCTTCGGATGTTTCAACGGTTAAAATCTCACAATTATCGCCAAATTCCTGTTTAAGGCAGTAAAATAGTTTTTTGGGGAATACCGGTGAGCCTAAATTCCGCACACTTTCAGAATACATTGAAAACAAACGATCAGGAAGAGGATCAATCACAGCCTTCAAGCCAAACTTAATGCCTTTGCGCACCATTGCCCGTTGTTTGCGGGGTATTGCCTTCATATTTTCTTCATTATCAGGGGACAAGTTTTTTCTGAAAGTGGAATAGGTCTCATTTTTAGTCGGCCAGTCATCATGAATGGCCGCCATATTACGGCACTCAAGGAAATCTACATTCAAAGCCGAAAATAATCTTCGGCATTCCTCATCCAATAGATTTAAAGCTGAAATATTATCAAAAATTGGGCCGCCATTTGTGGCAAAGGCCACAGAAATAAGCGAATTTCCAAAAAGTTTGCTCTTAATATGTATCAAAGGAATAAGGCCGCATATTTCCCCTTTGTCTTCAATATATATATAATAGCAATCATGGCCCATGCTTGCCGATACGGCCCTGCCCCATGCCGACATATGATAGACAGTCGCTGCGGAATGCTTCAAAACATAGTCATCCCATTTCGAGCAATCCTCAAAAATATTTAACATTTTTACTTGCATGGGGTTATCTCCGATCGCTCAAGAAAAACATCGTCCATTCGGCCCCAGTTAAATTCTGCCAGAATTTTTCGAATTTTACTTTCCATGACGCCAAGGTTCGTATAGTGCCGAAATTTTGATTTCAGGCTTGCCTGCTGCTGACGTGGCTGCCCGGGATCAATCTCCCAAGGATGAAAATAAAAGATGCAGGCCTGCTGATCCTTATCATTCACCCGCTGCATAGCAGCCTTTGAAATGAAATAAGGTAAAAGACGGAAATAACCGCCCCCGCCGCAAGGAATTTTACGCCCCATAACCTCCACCGTCGTGACCGGCATTTCCAGAAAGTTCTGCGCCTTAATTGGCTTAAAAACAAAGCGCGGCGCTGAAGGCATGCCATAATGATCGTGGCTGATGGGATAGATGCTTGAACTATAGTGATAACCGGCCTCAAGCAACACATCAAGCGCCCAAAGATTTTCCTCGCCAATTGAAAAACTTGGCGCACGGTAGCCTTTAACCGCGCAGCCGCCCATATCTTCCAATAATTTTCTGGATGATAGGGCATCGTCCAAAAACGCGGCCCTGTTTTGATCTGAAACGCGCCTATGGCTCATACCGTGGCTCGCCAATTCATGGCCATTCTCCGTGATCAGGCGGATGACCTCTGGGTATCTTTGGGCAATCCAGCCTAGGGTAAAGAATGTCGCTTTAACGTTATGATCATCAAACATTTTTAAAATGACGTCCATATTTCGCTCAACGCGGCATTCCAGGCTTTCCCAATCATTCCGGTCTATGTCATTCTCAAAGGCCCCCACCTGAAAATAATCCTCCACATCAACGGTCATGGCATTTTTAATCAAGGAGGTCATTGGATTATATATCCTGATCTTCATTCTGAGCCATCAAAGATGCAAGGATTTCCAATGCACTTTTGATTGTTTCATCATGAATTTTGACATATTTTTCCAGCACGTAAATACGTTCTTTCAGGCGGTCAATTTCCGGGCTGTCGACATGGTTATCAATGATTTCGCGCCGCAGCCCGCTTTGGGCATTATTTTCACTATATTGCCCCCCATTTCTTTTAACGGAAAGCCCAGAGGAGGCAATATCACGCTCCATATCCTCAATAACATTCGAGACTACAGCGTTATCAATCGTATCCAGTTCTTCTATCGAGCCAAATAGCAAAATGCGTGAACAGAGCGTATTTAACTTGCGAGGGACGCCGTTCGTGAATTGATAAATGACCTCAAATGCATCATCCGTAAAAAAAGGGTTTCCCTTCCATCCAACTATTTTCAACCTATGTTGAATATATTCCTTCGTTTCATCATTGGTCATAGATTGCAGATGGTGAGTGGCGATCACGCGCTGCCTTAATTGTTCTAGTTCAGGCGCAAAAGCCCATTTATCCCTGAATTCCGGCTGACCGATCAGGAAACTTTGCAGTAAAGCCGTATCGCCTTCCTGAAAGTTGGAGAGCATGCGCAATTCCTCTAAAGCAGGAATTGGCAAATTTTGAACTTCGTCAATGATTAAGAGGGCACGCTTACCTTTTTGGTGGTTTCTGCGTAAGAAGACTTCTATTTCATTCAGCAGAATTGCCTTGTCTTTCAACATAATATTCAGGCCAAAACCTGCGGCGACCATGCGTAAAATATCATCCGCATCAAGATGCGTCGTCACTATTTTCGCGGCAACATATTGGTTGGTATCGAGCTCATCCAAAAGACGGGCAACAAGCGTGGTTTTCCCGGCACCAATTTCACCGGTTACAATGATAAATCCCTCACCCTGACTTAAACCATAGGTCAGATACGCCATCGCCTTATGATGGGTAGAACTGTCAAAATAAAAACTGGGATCCGGCGTAAGCTGGAAAGGTTTGCCCTCAAACCCATAAAAATCGTTAAACATTATTCACCTAGAGTACCGCCCTGATCGACAGGGAAATATAATTTGATCCCCCATTAAAATTCCCAAAACGACTTTGATCTCTATTAGAATGGGAATAGCTAAGGCTGCCCAATAAGGATTTTGAGATTTGATAATTTAAATTAGTTGAGGCAGACCAGAATTTATCATTGATATTATCCGACAGGAATTTCGATAAATTATAGGAAAACCGACCATCTATACTCAGGCGCCTATTCAGATTACGGCTAATCAACACAGACCCCCCATATCTTTTTTCATCCAATGCCAGATTATCGGACTGATATTGGCTATAAAATGCCGATGATGAATAGCTTGTCCGCCCGCGCGTTCCGCTGATCGATAGCCGCCATTGTTTTCTGCGCGTAATATCGCCGCTGATAAAGCCACTGTTTAAAGGTGAATTCAAATTATCCGCGCCAGTTCTATCAAATGCTAATGATTGAAAGGTCTGAATTCTATCCGTATAGGTCAATGATATGGTATTCTTTGACGTGATTTTATACAATGCATCTAATGAGAATGTATTACCATTATATTGATTGCCATATCTAAAAGAAATGGATGTTCTGGGCCCGGGCACCAAACGAAAGCCAGCATCCCATATGAGACCCTTAAAGTTAGCAAAAGATCCAACAGCATCTCTTTCCTGATAACCTGCGCTACCCAGCAAAGAAAACATGCGGTTTAATTGATAAGAAAAATCTGCGCGGGCTGTCGTGGTTGTATATTCAGAGACATTTTCTCTTTCCTCTGTCCTATATTGCGCCAATAACGTCCAATTTAATTTACTGAACTCCCGGCCGCTTGTAATAGACAGACTACCCATTTGGCTTAGGGAGTTTCCAAAGATGGTGTTCACCGTGGTTTGCTCGGCATCCGCAGCAGACCGAACATGACGTAAATCATATCTTAATTCCGCCGACGCCCATGGCCCGAACCTGTGAACAAGGTAGGGAGAAATTCGATAAGTCTGGACGGTTCGCCGATTATCTGTCCGGCTCACTTGTTCAGTAGATATGGCGCGCCGCCGATCCAGAAATTGCTGATTAATGTTTGCACTGCCATCGATAAAGAAGGTTTCGCTGATTAATTCACTCGATAGGCTTGCTTGAAGATTATGACGCAAGTCATGTTCGTCCGTATTATCGCCCGGGTAGTAAAAATAATTAGCCGTGTAATTAATCGATGTATTTAACCGCGCCCCATTGCCCGTAAGGACAAATTGCGGCGCAATTTGAGTGACAAATCCGCTTTCCTGAGAATTCACATCCAGATCAATATTATCCGTATAGGTCTCCGTCACCGTAATAGACGGCGACAAGCGCCAATTCGCCGCATCTGCATTTAATGCAAACCCGAACAAAACAGCCGTTGACAACATTAACTTTGTTTTTTTGTTGTTATACATCTTTCCCCGCCCTCGCTTTTATATCAATTGTAGCCATACCCATAATAAGAACCAAATTTTTTCTTACCAGCGGTAAACCTTGTTTTATTCAATAGGAAATTAATATTTTTACAGTTTTCTATCATCTTGAGCGCATCATTCAACTCTTCTTCCCGCGTTCTCTCGGCTTCGACGACATATAATATTTGTCCAACATGTAACGCCAAAACCGAAGCAGCACTACTGGCCAAAACGGGTGGAGAGTCGATTATAATGATACGGTCATGGTATCGTCGGGCAATTTCATCAATTATATCGCCCATTCGTTCACTCGCAAGCAACTCTGTTGTAAGTTTATGCTTCTTGCCCGCCGGTAAAATCGTTAAATTAGGAATATTCGTTCTCAACAGACATTCACTAAGATCCATCTCTTTATTTTCGATAACATCTATCAACCCTTTGTTGCCTTTTACGCCAAGCGTATTCATGACATCCGGCTTGGCCACATCCGCATCGACGAGAAGTACCGTCAAATCTCTTTCGGCAGCCATGCTCAAGGCTAAGCTTACGGCACAAAAAGTCTTACCTTCATCCGGTTGCGTGCTGGTCACCAATAGTATATTACCATTCTTAATGGCAGAATCACCTTTGGAAAAAGCATTTAGCAACAGACTGCGCTTAATAATGCGAAATTCTTCAGCCGTAACCGAATTGTCGATATGATCGTCAATCAGTATGTTATGCTGATGCAATACATCATAGTTTAATTCCACCATCGCGCTGCTCTTTGGGCTCTTCTTGGGCGGCGCTGACTCTGGCGATTTCAAAATGGAAACCGATAGTTTACCTTGCTCAATATCTGACCCAATACTTGACATCATGCCAGCATCTTCACCTTTTATTGTGTCCGATTTCTTCAATTTTTTAGCTGCGCGCTCTACCAAGCTTTCACTTTTTTTTAATTTTTCTGCGGCTTTTTCAATCAAACTCATTTTTTCAACCTTAGTTCATATTCGAAAATTTATATCACAGGAGAATGCATAAACAGCATGACCATATAAACACTAATACTGGATACCAAAAGACCTGCCATCATAATAGAAAACATGATTAATTTTCGTTTGCTTAATTGTAATTCCTCATTCGATCGCAATATGGAAATAGACCCCAAAACAGGATAGGGAAATTTATCTCTTAAATTCTGCTCTGTCGAATATGTCGCATGCATTTGACTAAGTATGAAGGCAACAAATACGCCTGCCCCTAAACCCACAACCAAAACCCCAATGACCAATAACAAACGATTTGGGCTTATAGGTTCTCTGGCTTCCTGCGGAGGGTCAATGACCCGAAAGCGCACGCGATCCGTATTGGTTTCTAAATCAGAAGAAATCTTGGCCGATTCACGTTTGCTGACCATCTCAGTATAATTCTTTTTTAGCACGCCATAATCACGGTTAAGACGTGCAAGCTCTGCTTCTACCTCTGGAATTCTATGTGCCATAGACTGAAGATGCTTATTCGCCTCTTGCCTGTTGGCCAATCGTGATTCAAGGCCGGCAATTTCCCCTTCCAGATCAAATAGCTTAATGCTCAATTGATCATATACCGGGTTGGGCATTACGCCGCCGCTGGCTTGCAATGCCTTCACATCATTATTCTCTAATGCTTCATTGAAATCCCCTCGTTCCTGATCAAGCTTTGCACTTAGGCTTTCAATTTGATTCTGAACAATACGCACGTCAGGGTGCTGATCTTTATATCCGCGCACATAAAGTTCATCCAAACGTTCTTCCATCGTATTTAGCCGATTTTGCAGGGCAGACGTCGCCGAAACGGCCCCGCCGCCACGCAAAGATGGGCCCATTCCCCTCGAAGGAACAAAGGATGGCGTATTCTTCATGCTTTCTATGAGCTGCTGTTTGCGGTTATTATATTCCACTAAAGTCTGTTTAACCGCATTGACTTCCTGAACACTCGACTGAAGTTTCTCATAATATGTTTTGTCGGATAAAATTGCCATATTTCGTTGACGAAATTCCATAGACCTCTGCTCGGAAAGTTCAAGCTGCTCTTCATACTCTCGTATTTGATCCTCAATGAACCTCACCGCAGACGTCAGGTCTTTCCTGTTTTGCCCCAGATTTTCTTCCATAAAAATATTTAAAAATGAATCCACCACCGATTTGGCAATAACCGGACTTTCATGAACATAGGTAATGGTGAATAAATTAGCCGCGATGATGGAAATTTGAATATTATCCATTATCTCAGCGATCTTTGCGTCCATTTCCTCTTCTCCATTAATAAGAAGATCTTGATCGGTCATTCTTATGACTTTTTCAATATTTGGCCGACTGATCAAAGTCTGGCGCATCATGGCCACTTGATTATAGATATTATTCTGTACTGCCATACGTCCAAGAAGTGGCTTCAGAAAAGTTTCGGCATCAACGTGAATACGGGCAGATGACTCATATTTATTTGGGATTTGAGCAACAAAGACCCAGCCCACAACACATATTACCCATGCTATGGAGATCGCGATAATCCGCCGCCTCCAGACACCATATAATATCGAGATAAGCTGTTGATACATCTCGTTCATATTCAAACTATCCTAACAATAATACTATTCTTATCAACAAAAGTTTCTTGCTGAAAAAAAATTCAAGGGCGACTAAACGGCCAAGTGCCGTTTAGTCATAACGACCCTTAAATTAAAAGAAACTTTCTGGAATGATAATCACATCACCAGGGTTAATCTTTACGTTTGCGCCCACATCACCATCCCGGATCAGGTCGTCAATACGCAAGCCATATTCTCGTTGAGTGCCGCCCTCTACCCGGGCCAATGTCGCACGATTTCCGGCGGCAAATTCTGTAACCCCGCCCACAGTGATCATAACATCCAGAAGGGTCATATTGGCGCGATACGCAATAGCCTGAGGAGATGTCGCAGAACCAACGACCCTGACCTGCTGAGCAAATGGCCCCTGAAAGCCGGACACAATTACCGTTACGATTGGACTCTGAATATATTCAGAAAGCTTCTTCTCAATGTCACGGGCCAACTGGGTTGGCGTTCTGCCTGTTGCCGTCATATCATCAATCAAGGGTACCGAAAAACGACCATCCGGCCGAACGGTAACCGATGTTGTTAATTCCGGGTTTCTCCAGACAAATATCTGCAAGCCATCTAAAGGGCCAACAACATATTGTGGTCCCGGCCCTTCTTCTGCTGGAACAAACTGCGCTGACGGCAAGCTGTTAAGATTCGATGTGCAACTTGCCAACACCAATGCCGCGAACAGAACAAGGCCGCCTTTTATAGCTTGAGAAAAAATCTCAAGTTTGAAAAAAATTTTAATCACCGTTTATTTCCCTTCCAATATTTTATTAATCTGCGTCATGCCAATCCACTATTCAAGTTTTTGGCCTTTACTCATACTTACATAATCTGAATTAGTTAAATTATTGCAAATAAATCAGAATTTTTTCTTTTAGTACGCATTAATGTAATTTTTCTGCCCAATCCGCAACGTCTTATGCTTTCATTACCCACATTCTACTCAAAATAATGTAATATTACAATTACCATAAAATATATTAGCCTTCCTTGATATTTATGATTCTTTGCAAGGATAAAATACTAAAGATGCTTCTTAAGCCAAATTTCAAGCATAGCAACATCCCAGCCAAATCCTCCGGCCCCTGTCTCTTCTGATTGCCCACAGCCCATGATGATTTCATCAATAAAACTGTCATTCAAATATCCGCGCTTACGAAAATCAGATAGATTATCTGTTATTTGCTCATATATTTTCTTGTCCTGATGTATCCAGGACATAAAAGGTAGTCCAAATCCGTGTTTTTCTTTCGTGATCACTTCTGGCGGCAAAAAGCCCTTAAGCGCATGTTTAAAAAAATATCTTAATTCCCCGCCTTGCAAGAGAATATCCGTCGGAACGGATGCCGAAAAATCAACAAGTTCAGACTCTAAAAAAGGGTATCTGACTTCTACGCCGGCAAGGTCACACATACGGTTAACTTTTCGCAAATCATTGTCTGCCAAGGTTATCTGCAAATCCAGATGCATCATGCGCTGAACCATTTGGCTGTCATCATAATGGTCATATTTTTTACGCATAATATCAAGGGGAATATCTGCGTTAATTTCCCCGGCGGCCTGCGATGTGAAAATATCTTCCGGCGCGCGGCCATAGAAAAAACCATATGAATACAGGCGATCCGGCATAGGGATAGCATGACGTTTCGAGAGATTTTTTGCTTTTGACAATATGGGCAAGCGCGATACGCCGGGAAGTGACAATATTGGCTCCAGCAGCCCTTTACGTAAAGAATTTGGAATAAGGCCATATTTCTCTATGGATTCCATGGAAATATATCGCTCATTTCCCGCGAATAATTCATCACCGCCGTCCCCTGCCAGAAGAAGATTCACACCTTGTTCTTTGGCCATTTTCGCACAATAATAAGCTGGCACAGCAGAGGTATTGCCGTAAGGTTCATCATATATTTCAGCAATTTTTTCCTGAACTTCAGTCACATCTTCCGGTACAACAAAATATTCATTATGGTCAGTCCCAAAATGATTGGCCGCAATTCGGGCAAAATCGCTTTCATCATATTTGGGGTCATCAAAACCAATGGTAAAGGTTTTGCCCCCGCCATTATGTTTCATCATCAGGCCCGAAACCGTACTGCTGTCAAGGCCGCCGCTTAGAAAGGAGCCTGTGGTGCTGGAATTTCCACCTTCCATTGTTGTAATCATGGCCTGATCCAACTGAGCTCTTAATCGTTCTGCCCAGTCTTCTAAATCCCCTTTTTTCTCTGTCGTATAGGGCATTTCCCAATAATAGCCTGTGGAGAGATTACCCTTCTCATACAAGGCATATTGCGCGGCTTCCAGTTTAGAAATTTCATCAAAAATACTCGTTGGCGCAGGAACAACAAAGAAATAAAGATAGTTATAAATATTCTGAGGACTTATCGTTGCTTCAAAATTTGGGAATGCCCGCATACCATCGGTCACGGAAGAAAAAACAAATTCATTATTCTTGCCTAAGCCAAAACACATGGGGTTAACCCCCATACGATCCACCGCCACAAGGGCCATTTTCCGCTTTGGTGACATCAGGGCTATGGACCATGCCCCCTGCATCATCTTTAAGACGCCGCTTTTATAGCGTTTGTAACCTTCAATAAGGGCCCGCCCATCCCCGCGCGCCAGCGCGAGCGATTTCAG
>JAJRQU010000152.1 GCA_024280095.1 Alphaproteobacteria bacterium
CTTGACAACCACTTTAGGGGCAACAGAGACTATTTGTAATTGCCGGGACAGCAGCATTTCAAGCGACCGGCCAAATAATTTATTGGCCGCCTGCCCCTGATCCGCTTTTTCGCGCAACCGGGCCACATTGACCATAAGGGAAAAATTGTTCCGATCCCGAACCAGGGCTCTACGATATTGTTCAATCGCTCTCAGATCATAGCCATCTTTTTCGAACATTGCGCCGGCCTCTGCCCGCAATTGAAACATGCCTGAGACATCAACCGCTTTATTGGCTGACTTTTCAGCACTGAAAGGGTCCTTATCTGCAAGGAAGTTTTTCGCCAGGCTCATATAAATTGATGGCGGAAGAGCCAACCGAAGACCAATGAGCCTGCGGCCAAACTTACGGCGCGCGCTTTGATCTTTGACCTTTCCGCTGGCACCAAAGGACGGGCCATCCTCCGGTGTCGTCATCGTAATCAATTCACGCAGAACAGACATGCGGCTGGCGGATCCGGAGGCCAGAGAATTTTCCAGAATTTCAATCTGGGCCTTGCCATCGCCTGTTTCGGAAATGATATCTGATAGTAATTGATAATAATAAAATTTATCCGCCTTATGGCTCAGGCGGGCGTAAATCATTCTCTGCACCCAGCCCAGAATTGCCTTGGCGCGTTTTTTCAAATTTGGTTCGTTACTTGCCGCGTTAAAAGCATTAAGAATACCATCTATGGCAACCGCAAATATTTCCTCTTTCCCGGTTTCCGCCGCCAAGGCCTGAAACAATCCAAGGGCCTCTTCTACACGGCCCATTTTAGTCAGGAGATCACCAAGCTGAAGGTAATTATCGCCATTGTTCGGCGCGTCAGAAATAGCCTGCCGGAAAGCAAAAATTGCATCCTTATCCTGCTTGGCCAGAACAAGGACCCCGCCTTCAAACTGGTAGCCCATTCCGGCTTTCCCATCGGCGCGCAGCTGCCCCAATAAATCTTTTAATTCAGCGATTTTTTCATCCGACGCTTCGCCAGCGTCAAGTAATTCAACCTTGCTCAAAATAATATCCCGCAGATAATCACTTTTATTTTCCGGGTCAATGACTATAAGTCGTTCTGTCACCTTGCCATAATTGACATAATCCCCCATAAGCAAATAAACTTTGGACTGTTCTTTCAGATTATCTACTTCATTTTTTCCAGATAGTTTGAAAAACTCATCAATGATCTCTATGGCAGAAACTTTATCTTCTACCCTGATATAAATACGAGCCAAAAAGCTGCTTTCACCCTCTGTCGCCTTCCCGGAGGTAAGTTTGTCTTCCAATTCAAAGACCAGATCACCCAAAATACCCAGTTCTGCCGACAATGTGATAATCTGCTGTTCTACAATAGACTGCACAGCGGGCGATAACTGTTCTTTTTGCAAGCCCTTCCATGTACTTAAAGCATCCTCGTCCCGCCCGAGAGAACGATAAAGCCATGCCAGACGCATTTTTTCATCAATCCCGAATATAGCCGGCCCCTGAGCAAGACTTTCCCATATGTCCAAAGCTTTTGACATATCTTTTATCCGCTCAAATGAATCCGCCAGCGTCACGCGTTCAACGGAGAATTCCGGCAAATATTTATCCAGTTCTTCCAGCGGCAACCTGGCCAACGATATTTGCCCGCGCCCCAGATAAAGTTCGAACAAAAACATCAAGCCGGATACCGGAGATTCTGAGTATTTCATAGCCAGTTCTGCGGTCTTTATCGCCTTGCTATCAAAACCCATTTCCGACATGGCTTCAGCCCCGGCCAATAACGCGTCCGGTTCATCTACAGTGGCTATGAAATTATCCCAGGTTTTTCCGGCTTCCCGATCAAGCCCTTTGACCGCATAATATTCACTCAGCCCAATATGCCAATAAACCTCCTCAGGCTCTGCCTTGATCAATTTACGATATTCGTTAACAATGGCTGTGTCTTTGCCGCTGGCCTGATACATACGGATTAATTTGACCCGTTCAGCGGGTGTGAAACCCTCCTTGTCACTTGACTTGAATAATTCCAGAGCATCTTCGTACCGGCCCGTTTCATACAGTAAGTCTGTCCAGACCTCGCGCGCTTCAATACTTAAATCCTTGGTATTTTCAAAAGTCCTGATTAACTGATCCAGACTATTGTCCATCCGGTGTGCTTCAACAAGAAGACTTAAGGCGTAAAGCTTTTCACGCCTTTCTACCGTTAATTGGGCCGCCTGCCAGCTATGGGTCTTGGCCTTGGTCAGGTCTTTCGCTTTGATCGCCCAGCCCGCCACGCGCAAATGACCTACGATCGCTTGCTTACTATTATCCGGCTCCGGCCTGTATAGTGACAGAGCCTGTTCAGGAAACTGCATCAAAGCCAATATGGTCGCAATGCGGTTTTTCTGGGCCGCATCCATGGTATTTGCCAGCTTGACGAATGGCGCAACATCCCTTGCCATTGCGTTGATCAAGGCCAATTGCAGGCGGATTTCATCAGCCAGTGCCTTTGAGGCCGGCTTTTTCAGAGCCTTTTCATAGGCCTTGGTTGCCCGGCCTATATCCCCGGAAGCATCGCTGATCCGGGCCAGCAAATATAAATTATCCGCATTTGGCAATAGCTCCACAGCCTGAACCGCCATTTTCACGGCCTTGTCCAGCGCGCCATTTTTCCAGAAAATGAGACTTGCAAGCCGTAAGAATTTGGCCCGCTCTTCTGTTTTTAACGACCGATCTGCGGCCCCTTTGACCAATGTTTTAATGGCATGGTCGCTATGACCATCTTTACGAACCGCCTGATTATAAAGACGATTGACCTCAGCCCACGGGAGCAGTGATCCAGCGGTTTCTTCCGCCTTGGCAAATTTTGTGGCAGATACTGTAGCTGTCTTCTGAATATCATTTGCAAAAGACGGGGACACCAGCGCAGTCGTCAACAATAGGGCGAATAAGCCGGAACGATAATTTTCTGTTTTCATTTTAGCCATTCTCCCTGAGTTTCATAACAGCCGTCTTTATTTTCCCGGCCGGCCACCGGCGATACAGCAATTCGATAAGATACGTGAGAAGAGCCAAAAGCAACAGATAGGGCCAGAGGCCTGTTCCTGACAATGACAGGTTATTGTTACGGCTGATCACAGGCGATAATATGGGGTTATCCCCGTCCAGTAGCTCACCGCCTGTAACGTCACTTAAATGCCGCATATCAAGCCCGCCCGCCGGGGAGACATTTCTTTCCGGCAGGATGCCGTCATAAGCCCGTGACGCCAGACTGATTTTTCTCGTGACATCTGTATAGGCAAGATCCTCGCGGGGGGCCATTGCCGCAGCTTCAATACGAACGGCTTGCTGCGGCGGCGTTGTGAACGTCGCCTGATATATATCGGGACTACGCTGACGGAATGACAAAGGTTCCGGCCCCTCGCTCAGAACCCAGGCCACGGGAACCACATTCCTGTCCTGTACCGTCCTTGTGGCCGTTAACGTAACCTGATGACCCTTGCGCGAAATTTCATAGGAGAAACTATCCATATCCGCAGCTGTGCGGGATAATATCCGGCCCAGCATGGCCCCGTATTCTGACCAGTCCCGCCACCCTGACGTTCCTTGACCAAGGGGTTCGGCCATCAGGCTCGTCACCCGGCCCAAACCATATCGCCAGCTCGCCAGCAGGGGATGTTTCTTGTTTTTCTCTTCCAGCAACAATTCACCGCCGGGCTTCAGACGGGTTTCCACATAACCACGCAGATCAGGGATACTCTCAACATCGCCAAGCCATCCCGGCCCCGTACGATTTAAAACCGTATGTTTTCCGGGGTGATAGGCTGGCATCTTAGTGGATCTCTCCCGTTTTAAAATAATATCAACAAGACTGAAACGATCCCCCACCGTATAAAAACGGCCCCGTCCCCAACTGGCCATATCAAACATTTCCTGATGATGCAGGCTTTGACCGGCAAGAATGGTTGATACCGTAATGCCGTCTTTGGCCATACGGCGGATCAAAGGTTCATAATCATCACCGCCCGTGTCACCGTCAATGATAACCAACAGATGTTTGAAACGGGTTTTCATATTCTTGAGACCATAATAGGCTTCTTCTACGGCGGGATAAAGTGTGGTGCCTCCGCCTGCCTGCATACGGCTGATCGCGCGCTCTATGGCCACTTTATTGGCTGCGGACTGCAGCGGAACCGCCCATTGTTTATTGCCGTAAAATTCCACAACGCCAACCTTATCATGAGGCTTAAGGCGTTTAATGGCCAATTTTGCCATATGCTTTGCAATTTCGAGAGGGCGCCCTGACATCGAACTTGAACTATCGATAACAATCGCCAATGACACGCTTGGGTCTTTCTTTTCGTCACGCTGACGGAACTCTATGGGAAGCAACTTTGCCATGGCCGTCTTTTTATAGCCGCCTTCTCCGAAGGCACTCCGTCCCCCCGCAAAAAACACACCCAATCCATCCTTACGTACCGCCAGAGCCAGATGTTTCTGGAAGGCGTCGGGCAGGGTGCGTGCCGGGCGATCATCAATCACCACTATATCATAATCAGCAAGTGGGAAAGTTTCGTCCAAAGACTGATCTTTATTAGCCTCACTTACCGTAAAGCCCGTCCCCAAAAGCAGCGTCAACTTCTCAGCCCCCTTTTGTTGACGTTCCCCAAGATACAAAAGCCTTAACGGCCCCGCAACGGCCACCAAATCGCTTAGGCTATTATTACTCTTATCCATATCCCGCACAGTTGCCGGAACAATAAGTTTTGCTTCGAGAGTGATAAAGCCCCGCTGTTCAGGTTCCACCTTCAGGATCACATGCGCCGTCCCGTCGCTGTTAAATTCTTCAGACGTCGCCCAGAGCTTGCCATCAGCATAGAGTTCCAGTTGCAGTCCGTTACCTTTCCCGGAAACCTCCACCATAATCTTTGAGGTCTGCCCTTCACGCATTTTTCCATCGGGCGCAAGACGGCTTATATAAATATCATCCTGCGGCTCTCCTAAATCAAGACTATGCACAGGAATTCCACGATCCTGAATTTCCATCAGAGCCGCCGCCCAATTTTGATCTGTTGCCCTGCCATCACTCAAAAGGCTAATGGCCCCCTGTCCGCCAAGAGGAATATTCTCCACCGCCTCTTTCAGGGCCGCACTTATGGATGAACTGCTGGCAGACGATATATATACCGCGTCCTTCAAATGAGGGCTATTGCCCATCCCGGCTTCATTCCCCAGAATAATAATCTTATGACTATCCGTGGACGGCATCTGCGCCATCAAATCATCCAGCGCACCCTGTGCCTTTTCCTTTTGTTCATCAGAAAGGCTATCCGTTAAATCAACCACAATAATATGATGTTTATCACTGCTGCTATTAAAAATCATCGGTTTTGCCAAAGCCAGAACCACGAGCAACAGCAAAAACGCCCGCAACGCAAGTTGTCCTTTATCCAAAGGCCGCCGGGCCATGACCCAGATCAGGGGCAACGCGACAAGCAAAAGCAGGAACCACGGGTCCAGAAAAGTGATATTCATTATGTATTCCTCATGGCATACGGCCAGTTTGATGCAAACGCCATTCGATAAAAATCAGCCCCATTACCAACAGTAAAATCCATGTCATCAAGTTGGAAACGACGAACATACCTGCGCCTAAAGTCATACGGACAGCAAGCGCATCCTCAACAGATTTACCTGCCACAGGCATCTGTAATGAGGCCCAGAGATCATTCTGTTCAAGCGACAAAACGCCTGCTGAATCAGGGCTTTTCCGGGCACCCAAACTGTCACGGATCACCCCGTTTTCGCCCAAGATGCGCGCCTGACTTCCATTCATATCCAAAGGCAATTCTTCGCCCACCGCCGCATAGGGAAACCAGGGGTCTGCCTTCGACAGCCACCGGACAGTCCGGGCCATAAATATGGGAAAAGCCCGTGATTTCTTAAAATTAAATTGCGTCGTAAGCAATTCTGACCAGAGGGCCACGCCCCGTTGGCTGCTGTTTTCCAGATGAACCTCGATAGGCTGCCCGCCGGACTGCGCCATACTGCCGGCATCTATCTGATCCAGCCCCAAAGCATCAACCAGACGGCCCAAAGCGGCCTCATCCACATATTCCTCCGTGGAGATTACAAAGGAAGCTTTCTGGCGGGACATGGGCGTAAAAATGATATGCCTTGCATCCGTATCAATATCTTGAATATCATCGGCTCGCCTGATAATCACATCCGGATTTATATCCACAATTTCAATTGCGGGGTCTGCTGCAAGATACTCATTTAATGCTTCCTTGAGACTTTCCGACAGGCGCACCCGCACAAGTTCAATCAAGGGTAACCGCATCCGGGCAACATCATCCACGGCAAGGTCATCATTCGTCTGCAGGGCAATTTCCAATAGCCCGCCGTCCGCCTTGATGTCATGCACAAGGAATCTGCCGTCCTCTAAAGAAACCACGGGCTGGGTCAAGGTCTGGCCCTCTATCCGAAGATTTAACTCATATGTTTTCAGCAATTGTCCCTCTGTGCCCGTAAGGCGGAAATAAATATCAACCAGCCCCCATATCCCCGAAGCCGCTTCAGAAACACCCAGTTCGCTGACCCCCATATTGGTGGTGAGTGTCTGGCGTTCTTCTGCTCTTTTTACGATCATATTATCCGGCAACATTTCCAATACCCGGGCGGATACAGGACTGTCACCAAAGATTGTCACCAAAAGCCGGCCTTTAGAGGCGGTCTTTCCCAAATGTAAAAGCTGTTGCTCTATCTTCGACGGGGCCGCATCAGGCCCTCTATCTTTAAGTCGTTCTTTCAGAACAACAAGCGCCTCCCCGGGCACCAAAACTGGCTTCACCTGACCGCCGACCCAAAGAACGCGGCGTTTGTCTCTGGATATTCCCGCCAGATCACCAAGCATTAAATCAACAGACGAATTAAACCTTTGTGCCGCGCCCATAACCGCAGAAGCATCCAGTAAAAACACATGCCTGTCCTGTTCTGCGTTTTCCCCAATTTTCTGCGGATCCGCAAAAGCCAGAAATAACAACAAAACAATGAGCAGAGACAGCAGATAAGCCCAGAAATGGCGAAATTTTTGCCAAAAGGATCTTACCGGAGCATCCGCCAAGACCTCTCGCCAGAACATACTGGTCACCACGGGCACGGATTTATATCGTATTCGCAATATTTGAAGCAGGGCCACAAGCGCGGCCAGTCCCGCAATCGACAGCAGAAAACTGCTCTGCGAAATCATTTGAAAATTCATGCGTGCATCCTTCTGGATTCACTTGGTGACTGGAACAAGGGAGTTAATTGGGGTAAAATTTCCTGTTCCGTATCAAGTTTGACCAATTGGGCATTTCGCGAAAGAACAAAGTCGGCTAGTTTTTTATTAAAACCATCATAGGCTTGCCGATATTTCTTCAGCACATCCGGCGTAATACTCAATTCTATGGCATCACCATTTTCACAATCCACCAGACGCACATCCCCCAGATGATCCGGCATGGCATCACTGTTTTTAACCAATTGCACCAATAACAGGTTATGACGGCAGCCAGACAGGGATTTAATCACTTCATCCATCCCATTTCCGTCAAAAAAATCACTGATAACGACCAAAAGTCCCCGCCTGACAGACATGCCGGAGAATTTCCGGACAGCGCTAGGCAGGTCGGTTGTCGAACCGGAGGACAATTCAGACAACCGACGCGCAAACCCCATAAGGCCTGCTTTGCCCGCGCCTGCCTTAACTGGCAGGTGAAGGTCATGGGAAAAAGGCAGTAACGTAATATTATCATGCTGCGACAAACCAACAGCCGCGAAAGCCAGAGCACATTGTAATGCAGGCTTAATACGCGGGCTTTCCTCCATAAACATACTGGCTGAAATATCCGGCATAATATAAATTGGCAGGTCCCGCTGCTCTTCAAATAATTTAATAAACACCCGGCCAAGCCGGCGATAAATATTCCAATCAATCGCCCGAAGGTCATCACCGGTGTTATAGGGCTTGAAATCACGAAATTCCATCCCCTGCCCCATTGATTTTGAGGCTTGTTCCGCGTAACGCCCCCCCTTGGGAACCTGACGCACCAACAATTGAAACCGTTGTAAAGCCTGCAAAAAATCCGGATCGAACAGGTCGTCAAAAGTCGACATTATGCAACTCCGTCCGGGGTTTTTACAAAGCCAAGAACCTTCTCGATAATATTATCTGTGGTAACTTCACCCGACTGACCATGAAAATTCATGATAATACGATGGCGCAATACCGGATGGGTGACACTGCGAATGTCATCCACACTAACCGCATAGCGCCCAGCCAATAACGCCTTGACCTTTGCTGCCAGTATCAGGCCCTGCACACCGCGCGGACTGGCCCCAAGTGCCACAAAACTATTAACCGCATCAGGGGCGTAATCACTGCCCGGCTGGGTTCCCATAATCAAACGGACGGCATAGGTTTTGGCCTGTTTTGGCACAGATACAGCCCGGACAATTTCCCGCATGCGAATGATCTCATCACCGCTGGAGACACTCTCAACCAGGATCGTGTTCGTACCCGTGGTGCGGTCCAGAATATCATGATATTCCTGTTCACTTGGAT
This sequence comes from Alphaproteobacteria bacterium, assembly GCA_024280095.1. Lineage (GTDB taxonomy): Bacteria > Pseudomonadota > Alphaproteobacteria > Sphingomonadales > Emcibacteraceae > Paremcibacter. The sequence continues at coordinate 8,592 of JAJRQU010000152.1, forward strand.
AACCGACGATCAACTTGAACAAAAACCGGTCAAGCTGGGCTTCCGGCAAAGGATAGGTACCTTCCTGCTCCACAGGATTCTGGGTCGCCATCACACAATATGGCTCGTCAAGCTTGATCGTACGGCGGCCCACCGTGATTTGATGCTCCTGCATGGCTTCCAGCAGGGCCGACTGCGTTTTGGGAGTCGCCCGGTTAATTTCATCGGCAAGAACAAGGCTGGAAACCAGCGGCCCTTCCTGAAATGTCAGTTCATGACCGCCGCCTTCGGTATCCACCAGCACTTGCGTGCCCTGAATATCTGCCGGCATCATGTCAGGGGTGAACTGAATACGGGAAAATTTAAGGTTAACCACATCGCTCAAGGTTTTCACCAGCATGGTTTTCCCCAGCCCCGGCACACCTTCAATAAGGACGTGCCCCCCCGCCATCATCGCGATCAAAACACCCTCGATTACCTCATCCTGTCCCACCATCATATTTTGAATCTGGCTGCGTATCCGGTTAAAGGTCTCAACAAACTGGCCCGCTTCCAAATGGGCGGTTTGTGACGTCTGATTATTAGGCCTACTCATAGTTATTCCTTTTCGGTTTCTTTGGAATATTGTCCAATAGTTTCAAAATATTTCTGTATAATTCTCTGCATGGAAGGTGTCATGACCGGGTGAGAAATTGGGTCTATTTTTCCAGACCTTGCGGTGCGCTCCCCGGCATTCTGCATGCCGACTTTTTCGGCTTTCGGATCCGATTTCTCTTGAGTTTTCTTGATATATCCTTCTCGCGCCTGCCCCTTGATCCGGTCCGGCAACGGTACGCCAAGCATCAAAGATGCAACGCCGCGTGATTTCTTGATCGGATCGACACCCCGTCCTTCTTGTTTGCCCGCCGCACTATTTTTTCGACTGCGTGAACTCGGCTTTCCACTAGGTTTTTTATTCGAAGGTTTTTGCGCCTTATCCTTTCCCTGCTTAGAGGGCTTTTTTTGATCTTTTTTACCCGACTTGTTTCCCTTACCGGATTTTTTCGGGGCGCTCTTCTTTGCCGGTTCAGCTTTGGCCGTGAGTTGAGCGCCCGAGCTTTTCTTCTGCTTTGTCTGGTTTGGTGCACGTACTTGTCTGTCCTCTGACTTCTTCTGGCGGTTTTGCTCTCCCGCACCCGTTGGGTCTGAAGATTTTTTGACCATCAATGCCGGAGAGTTTTTCTTATCGCTTGTTTCTGGCCCCCGATTGCCTTTATCAGTTTTCTTTTTGTCCGCAGTCTTTTTCTCTGCCTGTTGGGATTTTTGCCCGGCCGTTGGCGCCTTTGGTTTGGGAGGACTCTTTGACTGGGCATTCTCTTTCTGCGCCGCCTTTTTCAAGTTTTTCCCGCTTGGCTTTTTACCGCTCTTTTGTGGTTTTTTGTCCCCCGCCTTCTGAGGGTTCGTGTCCGGGCTTGGCGTCAAGGAGCCTGCACCGCCTTGTGAACCAGATGATTGACCTGTGGTTTGGGTTTTTCCTGCTTTGGTCGAACTTGA
>JAJRQU010000153.1 GCA_024280095.1 Alphaproteobacteria bacterium
GCGGAATTTATACGAATATTGGCAGGGCAAGAAAGGCGATCGCAAGATGCCGTCCCGCCCGGATATATGCCCCACAGAGATCATTGACCTGTTGCCCAAAATTATTCTGATCGATGTGGAATATGAGCCGCAACGCTTTCGCTTCAGGCTCGTGGGTACGGATGTGGTCAGGGTTATGGGGCAGGATGCGACCGGAAAATATCTTGATGAACTGTCATCCGATGCGGCCGTACATGACCGCCTGTCATGGCTTATCCGGAAAAAAACCACCTATTATGTGACGTCACAACTGGATTGGCTGAATAGGAGCTTTCAAAAATACCATGTCCTTGGATTGCCGCTCGGAGATGAGGCGGGTAATGTAAATATGGTCATGTATGGCATTGACCAATTTTACGGCACCGGTAAATAGCGGTATTATTCCGCTGTTTCTTTAGCTGTGCGCGCCTTATAGGCCCGAATGGCTTTGTTCATTTGATCGGCAACCTGGGTTTCAAGAGCATAGGCGTAATCAAATAATTGATCCCAATGGGACATTTGTTGTTCTGTTGCCACATCCCCTATCGCCGTTTTCTCCGTAGCGATGCAATTTTGAAAATTTATGATGGCGGGCTGGAAATCATTTTTTATGGTTTTCAGGGCCGCTAAAATATCCTCTTTAGGGGCCGCCGCGCCGTCCGGAATGACCGGTGCCAAGGGCGGACGGCAAGAGGTTGCCGCATATGCAGAGCTGCCCAGAGCAAATACCAGGGCAAATAAAATCAATGCGGAAGTTATAAATTTACGAATGACAGGCATGAAATTCCTCTTTTACTTAGATGATATTTTAGTAATTTTCGCCGAGAAACCATCTTAGGTCAAGTATAAATTTGGCCAGATGTCATATTGCCCCCTAAAGGGCCGGCGGCTGCGCTATAATTTATTTGTGATATATTCTTTAAGGTCAATGTCTGGCCTTGCGCCCAAATGGGTGATGACTTCGCTGGCCACAAGATTGCCCATACGTCCGCAAACCCCAAGATCAAGGCCGCGCGAATAGCCGTGAAGAAAGCCCGCCGCAAACATATCGCCGGCCCCTGTGGTATCCACTAAATCGCTCACGGGGTTGCCCTTCACGGTAATGACTTCGCCGGCACTGACAATGACGCAGCCTTCTGCGCTGCGGGTAATGGCGGCCACCTCGCAATGTTGCTGGACGGCCTTGATCGCGTCGTTCAAATCCCGCGTATCATACAACATCAACAGCTCTTCCTCATTGGCAAAGAGAATATCAATTTCATGTTCGGCAAGATGCAGGAATTCCTGTTTATGGCGGCCGACACAGAAACTGTCCGACAGGCTGATGGATGTCTTGCGTCCGGCCTTATGGGCGAGCGTCATGGCTTTTCGAAAGGCGGCTTTGGCATTTTCGGGATCCCAGAGATATCCTTCCATATAAGTCACAAAAGCGCCCGCCACTTGGCCCTCGTCAATATCCGCTTCCATCAGATTAACGCAGGCCCCAAGATAGGTGCACATGGTGCGTTCAGCATCGGGACTTACCATGACAAGGCAACGGGCCGTCGAGACGCCGCTTTCGTCCTTTGCGGTGGTATATTCAATGCCAAGAGATTTGATGTCATGGTCAAAAACATGACCCATCTGGTCATTTTTGGTTTTGCCAATATAAGCCGCCCTGCTGCCCATAGAGGCAAGCCCGGCGATGGTATTGGCGGCTGATCCGCCAGAACATTCAATCGCTGAGCCCAGTTTGGCATAGAGTTTTTCAGAGGTCTCTTCATCGACAAGCTGCATGCTGCCCTTGGGGATGTCATGGTCGATAAGAAAGTCATCCTCTACCTGAACCAGAATATCAACAATGGCATTTCCGATACCCAATACATCAAATTTATGTGTCATATTTTCTCACATTAGTAACTAAAAGTTTGAGGGGAGTATAAGATGAGCTATGAGGCATGCAAGCGCAAAAAATCAGATTTAACAAAATCTTTCTTGCCTTTTGACATAATAAGCCCATATTTTCCTGTAAGGGTGGTTAAGGGTCAATATCTGTAAGGATAAAAAACGTGAAAAATATCATGAGCGCCGTAACGCGGACTTTGGCTCAAGTTTTCGACCCCGCTTTTCTCAAAGTTTTTATATTGGGTATTCTGACCACCATTGCCGCTATGGTTCTCACATGGTTTCTGGCAAATTACCTGAAAGATCAATTTATCCTCACCCAGTTTGACTGGCAGTGGGTGAATAGCTTTTTCCAATGGTTGCTTGATATTGACTGGATTTTCAACATTATCTTTTTCTTTCTGATGGGCGTATTTTTCCCGCCCATCGCCACTATTTTTATGACGCTTTATCTGGATGATATTGTTGATGCGGTGGAAGATAAATATTATCCGGATCATAAGGCGGGCAAAAGACTGGGGGTTGCGCATCTGGCTTATTTGGCCCTGCGGCTGGCCTTTATGATTATCCTCTTGAATATCATTGTGATCCCGCTTTATCTCTTCTTTTTCTGGCTGCCTTTTGTGCCGTTGATTATCTTTTATACGTTGAATTCTTATCTACTGGGCTGGGGCTATTATGAAATGGTCGCCGTCCGTCATTTAGGAATCAAGGAAGCCAGCCGCCACCGTAAATCCATTCGGGGGCAAGTTCTGGGCGGCGGTTTTATGATTACCCTGCTGTATACTCTTCCCGTGATTAACCTGACCGCCCCTATTTTAGGGGCCGCGATTCTGGCTCATATATTCCATCTGACGATCCGGCCAGAGGGGCAGGACGTATGATGCGGGTTATAATATTGGGCGTCATGACGATTTTTCTGGCCGGATGTCAAACCCCTGAAAACCCTGTCGAGCAAGCGCCCCTGCCAATAGCGGCGGCGGCAGAAGCCCCTGAAGAACCAATCGTCATTATCCCGCAGGGGCCGCGCTTTATCATGGAAAATATCATGGGCCTCGCCCCGGATACGCTGCTTAATATTCTGGGAGAGCCCTCGTTAAAACGGCGTGAGCGCGAGGCAGAGGTCTGGCTTTACGGGAATTCAGAATGCCGGCTTCATCTTTATTATTATCCCGATGATAACGGTGATTTTCGGCTGGATTATGCGGCGGCCGCAGCGGCAGACCCCGCAGCAGAAAATCCCACGGTATCGCCCAATGCCTGCCTGAATAGTTTTGTGATCCCAGATAGTCTGGTGATCCCGGAAAAACAATTGCCGGTTCTTATCATCCCTAAATTGGATCAAGAACCGTCTTATCCCGGTATGGGCATAGATCCTCTACCGGACATGTCGGACAACTAGGGCGTCTTGCCTTGCAGATATAACGCCCATGGAGGATCAGCCA
>JAJRQU010000154.1 GCA_024280095.1 Alphaproteobacteria bacterium
CATGGCAATGGGCGTCCACGGCCCCCGGCGGCGGCATAAAGCGCGGTTTTGACGGGCTGGCATGAAAAGGGCGGTAATCGTTATCCATGCTCAATAGTCCTTGTGATGGGCGAAAATCTCGCCGTCAAATAATTTCCGGGCCGTACGAAGTATAGCCGCACGCTCAACATCACCGCCCTCATTCATCGCCAGAATGATGGTCGTTTCACCGATGGGATGTTCAATGCCTATTTCTTTTATCGCCCCTTCCGGAATATCTGCCAGAGAGAATGCCGCAGAACCGGGCAACATACAAGCCGTGGCCACACTCACCGCCCCCAAAACGCCAATAGACGCATGACAACGGTGCGGGATGAAGGTGCGGGTTGCTATCACCCCCCCGGCCCCCGGCGCACTGACCATCGTCATTTTTGGCACCGTTTTATCCGCCACATCACCCAGATTCATTAGCGGCCCCGCTTGCAGGCGTATGGAGTCCAGACGGGCTTTAAGGCCCGCGTCTGCCTCAAGCGTCTCGCGACTTTCACCACCTGTTATCCCCATATCTTCTGCCCGCATAACCACTGTTGGCATGCCGTTATCAATACAGGTCACCTCGATACCGTCGATAATATCAACCACATTGCCTGTTGGCAAAAGCGCCCCGCAGCTGGACCCTGCCGTATCGCGAAAAGTAAGTGATATGGGGCTGGACGTTCCCGGCACACCGTCAATATGAGACAGCCCCGAATAAGTTACCTTGCCGCAAGGCGTTTTCACCAAAGCATCCGCAACCTGTCCGGTATTTTCCATAAAAATAGCAACGGGTGTTTCCTTTTCCCGGCCCGACACAAGACCCCGCTCTATGGCAAACGGTCCGACACCGGCGAGAAGGTTGCCACAATTCTGCGCATCTGTCACAAGAGCCTTATCCACAAAAACCTGAAGGAATAAATAGTCCACATCAATACCGTCACGCACAGATTCCTTGACGATAGCCACTTTCGATGTCAGCGGATCGGCCCCGCCCATACCATCAATCTGACGGGGGTCAGGCGAGCCCATTATGCCAAGCAAGAAGCTATCCCGTGCCACAGGGTCAGGCGGCAGATCATCCGCCAAAAAATATCCCCCCTTGGATGTGCCGCCCCGCATCCACATACATCTTGCTGACTGCGGGGCAGGCTCAGACATATTTCAGACCCTTTTCCGCTAACCGTTCGCGCATATTGTACATATCAAGACCAAGTTCACCGGAGGCCAGACGCTTTCTTTTTTCCTCTTCCAGCGCTTCCCGGGCCAGTGCTTTTACCAGAACATCTTCGGCTTCCGCGCGCCGCACCACACATACGCCGTCATCATCGGCCACAATGACATCACCCGGATTAATCAAAGCCCCGGCACAGACAATGGGCACATTCACCGAGCCAAGGGTTTCCTTAACGGTTCCTTCGGCGCATACGGCCCTGGACCAGACCGGAAAATTCATCTCCGCCAAATCCCGCACGTCACGCACCCCGGCCTCAATGATCAGACCAACGCCGCCCCGCGCCTGCATGGACGTTGCCAACAGATCGCCAAAATATCCGGCATCGGACGGCGATGTGGGGGCCAGCACCAGAATATCACCGCGCCGCACCTGCTCTATGGCCACATGAAGCATCCAGTTATCACAGGGCGCAGCGGAAATAGTCACCGCAGACGCCCCGACCCGCATACCGGAATATATGGGCCTCATATAAGACGCAAGCAGACCTTTGCGCCCCTGCGCCTCGTGAACAGTAGCGACGCCGCATTTACCAAGCCCCTCAATGACTGCCTGATCAGCACGCGCAATATTTTGTACAACAACAGCCATCAGAGTTCTTCCACTGTACGGGGATAAATCGACTGGAACCCTTCGGCATAACGGGACATCTTGCCCCCGGCCTGACCGCCGGAATTGCGCCTGAAATGATTGCCCCGGTTTTCCGCAACATTGGTATAAAAGTCCCAAAGATGTTCTTGTCCCTGCATGCATTCTATGGCCGCCCGTTTTTTGTCCCACACCTCTGTAATATCCAGAAAGACATCCGGCTTCCACCCCATCTGCTCGGTCTGATGAGGCTCAAATAAATAAAGCTGCGGCGCACCCAAAACTTTTTCACCGGGGTTATGACCCCAGGCCTGTGCTATCATGCGACATTCCATGGCGATCTTTGTCGCATATGAATGATCCGTATTATAAGGGTCATATTGGGAATGGCTCATCATAAACCGGGGTTGAACCTTGCGAATAACATCCACCAGCCTGAATTTTGCATCACGATCCACTTCTAATGGATAGTCACCCAAATCGAAGAACTGAATATCATGCACATCAAGGGCCACTGCCGCCGCCTCAGCCTCCTTGCGCCGGGAGGTTTTAACCTGATCCAGCGTACAGCCCTCATTCTTCCATAGTTTGGCGGATTCTCCCCGTTCACCGTAAGAAAGACAAACAACAGTCACCTCAAAACCCCGTTTTTGATGGAGCGCGATAGCCCCGCCTGCGCGCCAGACGAAATCAGCAGCATGGGCACTGATAACCAGAGCTGTCTTTTTATCGGTCATTTAAAAAACATCCTCAATATGTAATTTGAAATCATACTATCCTCTATTCAGGACAAAATGCCAATTTCAATTTAACTCGACCGGTATAAGTTTTTGCTATAGCATATAGCTGTACACCTGTTCAGGATAAAACAATGGGAAGAATAGCCCCTAACATACGCCACCTCAGAGCATTCTGCGAAGTCGCCCGCGAAAACAGCATCAGCAGGGCGTCAAAACAGGTGTATTTGTCTCAACCCGCCATTACCCAGGCAATTGCCAAGCTTGAAAGAATTTTGAACACGTCTCTTTTTGATCGAAGACCTGACGGAATGTTTGTCACGAAACCCGGACGTTTATTTCTTGGTCGGGTAGAACGATTGCTTGAACATCTACATAAAGGCACCATTGAGGCCCTTCGCATAGATTCCAGAAAAAAATCCATACCCAATGTATATTTGGATCGTCTGTTCACAACGGTACAGTTAAGGGCATTGATAGCCGTATCGGAGGCCGGGAACTTCAGTCTGGCCGCCCGCAATATAGGGACAACCCAGCCCTCCCTGCACCGTGCCGCACGTGAGCTGGAAAAATTATTAGACATATCTCTTTTTGTCAAAAGCAAGGAAGGCATAGAACTTACCAAGGCCGCCCAGACCCTCGCCCAGTACGCGAAACTCGCCTTTGTCGAACTAAAACAGGGTTTTGCTGAAATAGAATCCTGGCATGGACGGGATTCAGGGGCCATTATCATAGGTAGCATGCCTCTTGCCAGAACAAACCTGTTGCCAAAAGCCATCGATAAATTTTGCCTGTTATATCCTTACGTACATATCCGCGTTGTGGATGGCCCTTATGCCAACCTGCTACATGGCCTGCGTCATGGTGACATTGATTTCCTGATCGGGGCCTTAAGGCATCCTCTGCCTATTGATGACATTACTCAGGAAACCCTGTTCGAAGATATGCTGTCCATTGTAGTCAGTACAGGGCACCCTCTCCTTCAAAACCCACATCCCACTTTAAATGATCTGGCAATATACCCGTGGATTGTTCCCCGGGAAGGCACGCCGGCAAGAGATTGTTTTAACGTGATGTTTCAAGAAAAAAACGTTCAAAAACCGGACAAGCTGGTCGAAACTAGCTCTCTGGCCCTGATCCGCAATCTGCTGCATGAGAGTGACAGAGTTGCCTTGCTATCAAGACACCAGATTCAACTTGAGGAAAAGTTAGGGTTGCTCGCCTCCTTACCTTTTGACATGTTAGAGACAAAAAGACCGATCGGGTTAACATTACGCCAATATTGGCGTCCAACAAATATCCAGAATAGATTTCTGGAAATATTAAGGGAAACGGAGAAACCTTCCCCGAATTGCTATTTAAAAATTGAATAGGTAAATACATTATCTAATTTCCAACCTTTCATTAGAACAACTACATTGAAATCTATGAAAATTACTGAAAAACATATATCTTCCCTGCCAAGCGATATAAATGTCGCGTTCATTGGTTTTGGCGAGGCCGCCATGACCTTTGTTAAAGGTTGGCAAAAAACAGATTGCCCTGATATTAAAGTATATGACATAAAAACCGACAACCCATCGGCAACGATCCGGCAAGAGAAAATAGCTGACTATAACAACTTAACAGTAAAGGGATGTGAAAGCCTGAGTGAAGCCGTTACAGGGGCAGATGTTATTTTTTCACTGGTCACTGCAGATCAGGCGTTGATCGCTGCAAAAAATACCCCCAACCATATCATTGAAGATACATTGTATTTTGATTGTAATTCCTGTGCGCCGGATACAAAACGTCAAGCAGAAAAACTCATTTCCTCTAAGGGGGGACGCTACGTGGATGTGGCCGTAATGGCCCCTGTTCAGGTTAACTTAAGCAAGGTTCCGCTCCTTCTAAGTGGTTCCCATGCAGAGGCAGCGTTGATGGCTCTGGAAAGTCTCAATATGTCAGCCAGCATAATAGCAGGAGATATCGGCACCGCCTCATCCGTCAAGATGATGCGCAGTATCATGATCAAGGGCATGGAAGCCCTGATGATGGAATGTGTATTATCCGCCTGTAAAGCGGGCGTTGATGATATTGTTCTGGAGTCTCTGGAGGGCAGCTTCCCCGGTTTTAAGTGGCAGGAAAGATGCGCCTATATGCTTGAGCGGGTTATGACCCATGGCGTGCGCCGTGCCGCCGAAATGCAGGAAGTCGCCCTCACGATTGAACATTTGGGCTTAGATGGAAAAATGGCCAAAGCAACCGCTAACTGGCAACAGAGAATTGGGGCGCTCGGAATTGAGCCCAATCCTTCAGATAAAATAAACTATCAAATATTAGCCGAAAAAATCCTTCAAAGACTTCATGAGGAGAAAAGAATATGAAAATATGTCTCGCGGGCACAGGCGCCTTTGGAATGAAACATCTTAGTGCCATTAACAATATCGACGGCGTGGA
>JAJRQU010000155.1 GCA_024280095.1 Alphaproteobacteria bacterium
CAACATTGCTGATAAAAATTTTTCCGTCACCAATGCGGCCTGTTTTCGCGGCCGTTTGAATGGCTTCAACTGCGTTTTCGACAAGATCGTCGCTCAGCACTATTTCGATTTTAACTTTGGGTAGAAAGTCCACAACATATTCAGCACCCCGATAGAGTTCTGTATGGCCTTTCTGGCGGCCAAAGCCTTTTGCCTCGGTTACTGTAATACCCGAAAGGCCGACCTCATGAAGGGCCTCTTTGACTTCGTCCAGCTTAAAGGGCTTGATAATTGCTTCAATTTTTTTCATAACGTCCGGGACACCTTGATGCGTGAGTTCAATATAGGGTTATAGATATTACTATTAAAGCATTATTCATGCCAACTTTTTCCAGACAGAGAAACCGCTGAATTCACGCCTTTACAATGAAGCTTATATATAATATGCACAAAAAACAGGCATAAAATGATTAAAAATTAGGCAGAGAGAATAGCGACGTATTTAAGGCCTGAAATAGCGCATTAATTTCTATTATAGCGGACAAATATGCCCTCAGCGGAAAAAGTGAATTCTTCTCTTGACCCTATGGCAAACTGAACGTAAAAGGGCTTCACTTATATTTATGGCGGGTGTAGCTCAGTTGGTTAGAGCGCCAGATTGTGATTCTGGAGGTCGCGGGTTCGAGACCCGTCACTCGCCCCACTATTTTCCCCTACTATTTTCAATGACTTAACATCGCCGCAAATCTGTCCAACACAGCAGGATCATCTCGCTGACCCTAGAGTCGCAATTGCTTTAGAACATGGAGATTGATTTGGTCCATGTCCAGATTATTATGCCCCTGTCCCGGCAGCCTGATAAACGCTTTTTTTCCTTGCGCGGCATCATAGACTTTTAAGCCATAGGGCAATGGGATGATTCGATCCATTTCCCCGTGAAATACCAGCAATGGCGCCGTAATATTTTTTATTCTGTCCAGATTGTTAAACCTGTCACGCATTAAAAGTGAGACCGGAAAAAAGGGATAATATTCGGCTGCAACCTCTGGCAGACTGCTAAAAGCAGAAATCAGAACCAAAGCCGCCACGTCATATTCTGTTGCAAGAAAGGTCGCGACACCAGTGCCAAGCGACCGGCCCATGAGAATGATATCTTGCTCATTCACGCCCTGTTTAATTATTTCATCCATAAGCAGGCGGGCATCCATAATCAGCTTATCTTCCGATGGCTTTCCGGGGTTGCCTCCATATCCGCGATATTCCGCCAGAACCACTGAATGTCCGGCTTGCAGCAGTATCTCCATAGTTGGCATGCGATCCGCCGCATTACCCGCGTTACCATGAAAAAATATAAAAGTCTTTTTTTCTGGATCACCTTTTGATTGCCAGGAGCGCAAACTCAAACCATCATTTGTTCTGATTTCTAATATAGTGAAGGGCGCGCTGTTGCTCATCTGATATTCCGATAGCGGTGTGGGAAAATACAAAAGCTTACGCTGAAATACAAACAACAACGTGAGTAACGCGATGTACAGAATGACCAATATGTAAATTATTTTCAGGATTATCTTTCCCTCCTCAATTCACTATATCTGTATTCTGTGATTTTGTCAGGATGTGTTTTGACACAGGGCACTAGTCACGCGCTTCATTATTCGGGTGACTATTCAGGCAATATTCCTTCCATGGCTTCCTGCATTTCCAGCCATTCCCGCTCGTATTCTTCCAGATCCAGTGACATGTCGAGTTTTTCGGCGGTGAATTTCTTAAGAGCAGCAGCGGCCCTGACATCACCGTGGACATAGAGCTTTGGGTTTTTCAGGGCGCGGTCATATTTTACGATCTCTGCGGTGATACGCTTGATTTTCTTTTCCAGTTTTTCCAGATTTTTACCCAAAATTTTACGCTGTGACGTCAGCTCGGAACTCTCGCTTTTGATCTTTTGCGTTACATTTGTCTTTTTTTCTTTTTTCCGCGATGTTGACCGGGATTTCAGGATCAGTTTTTTATAATCATCCATATCGCCGTCATAGGCCGTCACTGTACCGTCATGAACAAGCCACAGACGATCCGCGCAAGCCTCAATCAAATGGCGATCATGGCTGATCATGATGACGGCCCCCTCATAACCATTGATGGCATGGATCAGGGCTTCGCGGCTTTCCACATCTAAATGGTTGGTTGGTTCATCAAGGATCAGGATATGCGGGGCATTCAGGCTCATGAGGGAAAATAATAGCCGTGCCTTTTCCCCGCCGGATAAATCTTCCACGCGGGTATGTGCCTTGTCAGCGCCAAAACTAAAGGCACCCAGTTTCGCCCGCACGCGGCTTTCAGGGATATTGGGCATGCGTTCTTTTAAATGGCTGAGCGGCGTGCCGTCCATATTTAATTCGTCGAGCTGATGCTGGGCAAAATAGCCCACCTGTAGCTTGGATGATTTCTTTAGTTCCCCATTCATAATATCAAGCCGTCCGGAAATCAATTTGGCAAAGGTGGATTTGCCGTTACCATTCTGGCCCAGCAGGGCGATGCGATCATCCATGTCAAGCCGCAGGTTGAGCCGCTTGAGAACAGGATTGCCAGCAGAATAACCGACTTCGCCCTGATCCAGCGTGAAAAGCGGCGGGGCGAGTGGTTTGGGGTTGGGAAATTCAAAGGAAAATGTTTTATCTTCGAGGATACTATCCAAGGGGCCCATTTTTTCAAGCATTTTTACGCGGCTTTGGGCTTGCTTGGCTTTAGACGCCTTGGCTTTAAAACGATCAATGAAGCTTTGCAGATGTTTTTGCGCGGCTTCCTGCTTGACGATTCCGGCTCTGCGGTGGGCGAGCTGTTCCCGGCGCAGCTTTTCGAAATTGTCATAATTTCCCGTATAGAGCTTTAATTGTAATTGATCCAAATGGAGAATCGCGGTAACAGAGCTGTTGAGCAGATCCCGGTCATGGCTGACAATGATAATGGTGAAGGGATAGGTCTTGATAAAATTTTCAAGCCACATCACGCCTTCAAGGTCAAGATAGTTGGTCGGCTCGTCCAGCAGCAGCAAGTCGGGCTGGGTGAATAATGTGCAGGCCAGGGCCACCCGCATGCGCCAGCCACCGGAAAAGGATGAACAGGGCCGTCTCTGGGCCTGCCCGTCAAAGCCAAGGCCGGATAATATGCTTGCGGCGCGGGCTTCTGCCGTATGGGCTTCGATGTCCGCAAGCCTTATATGGATGGCGGAGATTTTTTCGGGATCGGTTTCGGTTTCAGCGGCCTTTTGCAAAGATTGCAATTCATGGTCGGCTTCCAGAACGGTGTCCAGCAAACTTGTTGCGCCGCCCGGCGCTTCCTGTGCCACTTGGCCAAGCTTTGCTTTATTGCGTATTTTAAGGGTGCCTTCATCGGCATGAAGCTCGCCGGTGATTAATTTCAGCAGAGTGGATTTTCCGGCCCCATTTTTACCTACGATGCCTACCTTATGACCGGCCGGTATGCGCGCGCTGGTATTCTCAAGCAGGGTTTTCCCGGCAATACGAAATGTGATATCCTGAATTTGAAGCATAAATACACCTTGGGTAGAAAAATCCTCTGGGGGGAGGGTAAAAAATATCCTCAGGGTTTAACAGGATTCGCTAAAAATACAACGGATGATTTCTTCTGTTGCAGTTCTGGCCATAAAATATTATAACGCCCCCAAATTTAAGCTGCTATAATAAGATATACTCAGATCAAGGAATGAATGATGACTGTTAC